>SHBV01000066.1 GCA_004211885.1 Verrucomicrobiaceae bacterium | reverse complement strand
ATAATACTGGTACTGGAGACCTTGACATCAACTGGAGTTCAAATGCAGATAAGTCTTACGGACTTGAGTACTCACTTGATCTCAGCACATGGGTAGACCTAGACGTCACTGTCGAATCTGGTGGCGATGCTACAAACTTCCAGCTCCCAGGAGAAGCTAACCCACTCGCTGAACAGCCAAACGTATTCCTCAGGGTCTACGAGAAATAATTAACCTTTAACAAATTTATACCCAACTAATTGGGTATGACCCTGAGGGGGAGGCAATTGCCTCCCCCTCTTTTTTGGTTTTTACTAATAAATAACATAATGAGTGAAAAACACTTTCTCTGATCAATCAATTCTGCAATCATATGAGAAGAATGAAGACCTCATTATTTAATCGAATAATCGCTCTAATAACTGCATTATTAATTCCTTTAAACAGCATTGCGTTAGCTGATGTCCTGATCGAATTGGATATAACAGGGATTGAAACCGGGCCACTCGAAACCATCGAAAATACAGGCTCTCTCGAAGGTGATTTTGAAGCCGAATTTGACATTCCAAACGTTGAAACAATTGACGGCGTAAATGCCGTCACTCTTGATGGAAACATGGACTGGTACGTCGGACCAGACTCATCACTTCTCGCGGGGAGCGCTGACCGATCAGTCGAAGCCTGGGTATGGAACCCTGAAGTTCCAGCCGAAGAAACTATAGTCGCATGGGGAAGAAGAGGAGGCCCGGACGCAAGTAACTGGTCCATGCTGTACGGAAACCATGGGACTTGGGGAGCACTTGGTGGCTGGGGTGGCGCAGCGGACATGCCCTTCGTTGCGGGCGCATCTGAGGCACCCTCAATTAACGAATGGCACCACCTAGTACTCACTTATAATGGTCAAACGAACGAGAGAGCCATCTATGTCGACGGGGCACTATCGAACAGTGAAAATGACGGCCCAATATTCAATACACATGAAACGGACACGAGCGGCGCAATTCTCCCAATAGTACTCGGAAACCAAAATGAAAACAGTGGCATAAGAACAGACAACCTCTCTGCCGCACTCAGCATAGCCAAAGTAAAAATTCATGACGAGTCCCTGACCTTGGAGGAAGTTCAGCAAAGCTATAATCAAGACATGGAAGATTTTGGAAAAGGTGGCCCTGTAATAATTTCATTCGACTCCTCCTCATCAAGAGTCGAACCAGAAGAGACCGTCATATTAACTTGGGACATCGATGGCGCCGAAATAATAACTATAGACAATGGAATTGGTGACGTTACAAATGAAGATGAATATGAGGTAAATCCAGAGGAAACTACAACTTACACAATAACAGCTTCAAATGATGAAGGCCTCACAAAAGAGTCATCAATCACAATCTTCGTTTTGGATAGCGGAGCATTAATAGACATCGACCTGACCACGGCTGAACTGGGACCACTACCAACGATCATTAACAACGGATCACTTAGCGGTGATTTTGAAGCCGAATTTGATGTCCCTAATGTTGAAACCATTGACGGCGTGAACGCCGTGACTCTTGACGGCTTTAATGACTGGTACGTTGGGCCCGATTCAACTCCCCTCACCGGCGACGCTGACCGATCAGTCGAAGCCTGGGTATGGAACCCTTCAGTACCAGCAGAAGAAACCATAATCGCTTGGGGCAGAAGGGGCGGACCCGATGCTACTAATTGGTCAATGCTTTACGGAAACCATGGAACATGGGGAGCCCTAGGAGGTTGGGGCGGATCAGCTGACATGCCATTCCAAGCCGGAGGAGGTGCCCCCTCAATAAATGAATGGCACCATCTCGTTCTTACTTACGACGGCGCAAGCAACGAAAGAGCCATTTACGTTGATGGTGAATTGTCCAATTCAGAAAATGACGGCCCAACTTTCAATACTCATGAAACTGACACTAGCGGAACACCATTACCCATAGTGATAGGAAATCAGAATGAAAATAACGGCACGAGGACTGATAATCTTTCTGCAGAACTTAGCATAGCCAAGCTCAAAGTTCTTGACTACTCACTAACTCTTGAAGAGGTCCAGAACAGTTTTGATGCGTCAAGAGCAACCTTTGGTAAAGGAGGACCAAGAATATCCTCTTTTTACGCTTCAGCGAACCCCATCAATGAAAATGATTCAGTAACATTGGCCTGGGACATTGGGGGAGCAGTCTCGATAAGTATAGACAACGGGATCGGAGATGTCACAGATCTCGATGAGATCGAAGTTCAGCCAGATGAAACAACGAGTTATACCATAACGGCAACTGACGAAGAAGGAACATCCCAGGAAAGAGAGTTAATAATTTACATCATTGGCAAGGCTAACCTTATACACCAATGGACATTCGATGAAAACGGAGGCGCAGGCACAATACTCATAGACTCTATCGGCGGCGCTGACGGAACCATAGTTGACGAAGGGTCCAATGACGGAACCGTTGGTGACGGTAAAGTCACCCTCACTGGAGGCGGTAAAAATGACACTGATTACGTCAGATTCCCTCCGAACTTAGTGAGCCCCCTCTCGAACATGACGATTGAGACTTGGTCCACTCAACACTCTTCACAGAACTGGTCTCGAGTATTTAGCGTTGGATCAGCCACAAATAATGCCTTGCACATGTCATTCTCTCGCGGAACAAACATCAATCAAAACGAAATGCGTTGGAACGCAGGTGCAAATTTAACCTTACAGGATTTTGGTGGAGCTCCCCCTAACCCAATCGATGAGCAAGTTCATTGGGTCTTGACCGTCAATGATGTTGGTGGCCCTAACGGGGAAACTCAAATCACTATATTCAAAAATGGTGAAGAAGTGCGTAACGGGAACACAAATAACGATCTATCAGGCCTTAATGACGTTGACTTTTTCCTTGGTCGATCTCAGTGGGGCGACAATACGGCGAATGCATCATGGGATGAATTTCGGATCTATGACGGGTTGCTCACTTCAGAACAGATACAAAGCAATACGGAATCAGGACCGACCCTTGCAACTGACTCTGACGGAGACGGAATCGCTGACTCAATTGAGGACCGGTACGACTTCCTGGATGCTGAAGATCCAAACGATGCTGCCCTTGACCAGGACGATGACGGTCTTAGTAACTTACAGGAAGTAGATTTAGGTAGCGATTTAGAAGAACAGGACACTGACAATGACGGTATCATTGATGGTGAAGAAGTCGCAGCAAAGACTTCACCGACCGAAGCCGATACAGATAACGATCAACTCAATGATGGCGACGAACTCATCGCAGGAACTGACCCTCTGGACCCTGACACTGATGGAGATAAAATTTCAGATGGAATTGAGGTTGAAAATAATTCAGATCCACTGGATCCCAACAGCCTGCCAAAACCAAAACTGCCAGAGCTCATTCATAGATGGGCATTTGATGAAAACGGAGACTCAGGAACTGTCCTCATCGATTCGGTCGGAGGAGCTCACGGAATCATTGAGGATGCGGGAACTAATGACGGATCAGTTGCCGATGGCAGAGTGACACTTAATGGTGGAGGAAAATCCAATACGGACTTTGTTAGATTACCTGCAAATTTAGTGAGCCCTCTCCAAAGCGCCACTATAGAAACATGGTCCACGCATTACTCCGCACAGAACTGGTCTCGTGTATTCAGTGTCGGTTCATCTTCGAGCAATGTCATGCACATGTCATTCTCAAGAGGCACTAACATCAATCAGAACGAACTGCGCTGGAATGCACAGACAAACATGACACTCCAAGACTTCGGCGGCGCACCACCTAACCCACTCAATGAAACTATTCACTGGGTAGTTACAATTGATGATACTGGTGGACCTGGAGGTGAAACAAAAGTTATCATCTATAAGGACGGAGACGAAGTCAGAACCGGAAACACTTCTAACGATTTGTCAGGCCTCACGGACACAGATTTCTTTCTTGGACGATCTCAATGGAATGACAACACAGCTAACGCGTCATGGGAAGACTTTAGAATCTATGACGGCGCCATGGACCCGATCGCGGTTAAATTCAGCAATGCTCAAGGACCAGACACGGCACCTGGCCAGATTCCATTTCAAATTACCAACATCACCTATTATGCCGACTCACAGACCGCTGACGTGACATGGAACTCAAAGCCCGGTCTTAATTATATCATCTGGATCTCAGAGGACGGAGAAGAATGGGCAGACGTTGATGATGCTTTTGAGTCTGAAGGTGACAGCACGACATACACTGACATTGAAGCCACATCACAAAGACTATTAATTAGAGTCGAAGTCTCGGAATAAATATCAGCTAACTGCCGCTTCTACCCTGCCCTTCAACTCATCAATGGATGCGAGGATCTCATCCTCATCCATTTCATTGAGTTCTACTTTGCGGCCGATTTCTGGGACAAAAGTAATAGTGAGCTTGCCCCCGAGGTGCTCCCTAAATTCTTCGAGCCCATGCAGAATGACAGACCGGCCTTCCTCAATCCTGTGAAGGTCTGAATCATAGATATCAAATCCTACAGCTTCAATCAAAGATAAGGCTCGCTCACAATCCTCAGGTGACATTAATCCGATCCTCCTGGAATAAATTAAATCAACTGCCATGCCTATGGCAACGGCTTCACCATGCCCGATCCGGAACGCACTGATTTGTTCGAGCTTATGAGCGACCCAGTGACCATAATCGAGGGGACGAGCTGACCCCAATTCATAAGGGTCACCTGAAGTCGCAATGTGATCTACGTGCTCTTCAGCGCTTCGCCTTATGACCCTTTCAAGCACATCATCCTCCAAATCTTTGAGCTGAGCTGAGCACTGCTCAATCTTTTCATAAAAGTCCCGACTCCTGACCATTGCTACCTTGATCGCTTCAATGATTCCAGCCCGCCTAGAACTTTGGTCCAAGCTCTGCAAAAAGGAAAAATCATTAATGACTGCGTAGGGAACAGCAAAAGTTCCTACCCAATTTTTCTTACCAAAGAAATTAACTCCATTCTTTACACCGACGCCCCCATCGCCCTGGCTGAGGCTCGTCGTTGGAATGCGTATCATCCGAACTCCACGATGAGCAGTCGATGCTGCAAATCCGACTAGATCAAGAAAAGCGCCTCCACCAACAGCCATCACAAAAGAATGCCTATCTATAGAGTTATGACTAATTGATCTCCATATCTCTGGAACTAATGACCAATCATTCTTACATGACTCACCTCCTGGCAATACGATAGGAGATTCAACGAGTTCAAGTTCTCCGTCTCGGGCACTGAACCAAGAACTAATGTCCCGCAATAAGTTCTGATTACCTCCGACGACTCCCCCATCAACAAATGCAATGACACGGTGCGGAAGATCGTCTTCGGACCTCGCAAGGACATCAGCAAGGACAGAGTTTTCAGGAGAAAAGAGATTCCTTGTGAACTCTATCCTATGGGCAAGTTCAAGATGAATTGGTCGCTCAATCATGGATTCTGTGAAATTTTCTCAGAACAATAATCTAAGCACTAATGAAAGATTAATCCAGTCACAGGATAATCCTTAACGATTAAATATATTCAATATCACTCAAGTACCAGACACTTTGGACTGGAACCAGATGACCAGGGGAACCAGAGTCACAAAGAACAGCCCGTACAAGCCATATTGTGAAGAAACGGCCAACGCATCAATTAGGACCATACCCGCTATCAAATAAGAAACAGACCTTCCTATTCGTCCCTCAGCACTTCCCTTAATAATGCACAGACAGTAGATGGTCCATGACAGCCACAGAATCCCAGTGACAAGAATACCCATCAAATGCATTCCACTGAAACCAAGGTAAATGGGCACTATTAGAGGTGAAAACAAAAGAGCAATGCCATAAAATGGCACAACATTATCAGTCGATTCACCCCTCGCAACGACAGTAATACCCGCAGTATATAAGCCAAGACAAACGGACCACGCAAAAATACTGTTCGGTATATTAGCTGAAACTGCAGAAGCGCATGCAACATAGAGAATTGAGCGACAAGCACCCATGATATAAACTGAATGGACCCACTTCTTATGAAAATAGTTGTATGCAGTAATCACAATACCCAATGACAGGACCCAGAACAATTGGGCTCCACCGAGTTTCATGAGCACGAAACCCAAGGCCATGAACAATAGAGTAAGAATGACGGCTAATTGTTTTGAAACAATTCCAGATGGAATTGGCCGGTCAGGTCGAAACTCATCATCAAATGCCAAGTCAAAAACATCATTCATAATCATTCCACCTGAATAAAGAAACACTGCCCCTGAAACTAATACTAACAAATTTAAATCACCAAAAGAACCAGCCACTAACAACCAAGATCCAACACAATTAGAAATGACAGTAGGTAAATTAGATACCCTACACAAATCCAACAGTCCTTTGGTTCTTTTATGCATTTTACCTCTAAGCGAGACCGACCCGGCCTAGCCTATCAAGGGTCCATTGATATTCTTTGACTAACTGCTCGACCACATCCCTTGACTGCAATTCATCAGGAAGCACTTCCCACGTATAGGTTTCCATTTCAAGGTGCTGGCAGATCGAAGGGTCAGAACTTAAAAGAGCAAGAACTCCATCAATGTGGTCTCTAGTATCATTGAATTGATTGCCTGGACTATTATGAAGCGGAATATGGAAGTGAACTCTCCACTCTTCATCAATGCACTCGCCCCCACTCAGAGCAGGCCCTAAAGCATCAGGTAAATCTCTATATCTTCGCAACGAACCGTCTTTACCCTTTGCTACTACCTGATGCAGATAAACATCATCCTCAAACTCCTTCAAAGTTTTCAAATTTTGAGGCGCAGGAGTCAATCGCAAGGCTGAACTTAAGTGAATTTTACTTATTCTTATATTATTATTTCTTAGCGTAGCAATGGCATCAACTGCCGATTCAAATTCAATGGCCAAATGGCATGTGTCATAATTGACTCCAAGAAATGAATCATAAGAATTGCCTTTGGATGAACGGAACCTATCAAAGAAATTGACAGTCTCTGCGGTCGTCTCGAACCAACCCAAGGGCTCAGGCTCAAGGCCAAGATGCAAATCTCTCCCAGTCTCTTCAGCTAACCTTGCAATATGGTCTCCACACTGTGCAATGTTATTAACTATCATATCGCCCTGAGCCCCATCATCATCAATGAACTCCTTAAATGAACCAGGCAATGTACTCACACTGCCGGCAATTCCGGGAGGCAACAATTTGACGAGCAAATCAAAGAGCAAATTTGTATACTCTACTCTGCTCTGCTGAGTCCAGTCAGGCCGATAGACCTGCTCCTTGACGCGAGCACCATGGAACTGACCATACGGAAATCCATTAATTGTAAAAACGTAGCAATTATTCTTATCGAGCCAAATCTTGAAATTTTTAAGATTATCGGAAGTCTCATCGTTGAGCTCTAGAGCCGCCAAATGCCCCAATCTTAAGCCGATCGCATACGGTTCATCGCGGCAAACTTCATCCCTGACCCTTAGAGTATAGTCTTCGAGTGTCTTTAAGGTTTCATCCCATCCCTCACCGCGATGAATGTTGGTGCAGTAGGCAAGGTGAATGCCTTCATTCAGTTCCATTTGATTTAATAGTTTTAAATGAAGATCGGCTTTTTATACCTCAGGACAACTTAAACTTAGGATTCTGGCCCATAAATTCAGCAGGGTTAAGATAGACAACCTTATCAATGAATGAATCATCGTAGCCTCTCCTCCTCATCTCGAGAGCAGCCTTAGGGACTGACAGAGGGTCACTGATCCCCCAATCACAAGCACTATTCATCCAGACCCTTTCGTGACCGTACAACTCAAGCATATCTACTGCACGGTGCGGCGTCACTTTTGATTCAGGATAAAGAGTCATTCCTGCCCAGAAGCCCTTATCGATTACTAACGGAGCAGTGTGCTCTTCGACATGATCAATGATGACTTTGGACGGATCAATGCTCGAATGGTTACTCAAAGCATCCACAATGAGCTTAGTTCCCTTCAACTTGTCCTCGAGGTGAGGAGTGTGAACAAGAATCATCTGATCATGATCAACTGCCAGTTGAATATGCTCTTCGAGGATCTGAAGTTCATTACGCGTGTTCTTATTTAAACCAATTTCTCCAATCCCAAGAACATTATCGCATTGAATGAAATCAGGAATAATTGATAAGACTTCCCGAGCCAATACAACGTCCTCAGACTCTTTTGGATTAATGCAAAGCCAGCAATAATGATCGATACAAAACTTAGCTGCTCTCTTCGGTTCGTATTCAGTTATCTGGCGAAAATAATCATAAAATCCCTGAGATGAGGCCCTGTCAAAACCGGCCCAAAAGGCAGGCTCATTGACTGCCTTGCAACCAGCGCAGGCAAGGGCCATATAATCATCCGTTGTTCTACTCACCATGTGAGCGTGTGGTTCAATGTATCGCATCACTCAATCATTATTTATTGTTCTGGAGAAGGGGCTCCAAATGCTCCTTGTATCTTTGACTCACTCACCGGATCAGTCGATTGATCACTCAAAAGATTAAGTACCCGAGCAGCTCTGCCCCTCTCAGTACTGAGAAGCTCAGGCAAAGCCTCTTTCAGCGCCGAAACTCTATAATCGTCCGTCTGATCATGCCGATCGATCCGATCAAGGAAAGCAGCTATATCAATGAGTTTAATTCGGGCATCCATGAATCCCAGATCGACAAGGTTAGTTTTTTTATCTGACACGATACGACTATTTTATAGTTAATTCCTGTTCAAGACTACCCTATTTTGATTTCTTTTTTAAGGTCATCAGGTACTCGACCAAATTGACCAGTTCGTCTTTTGTCATAGTAGAAACTAGACCCGACGGCATCAGTGAAACTTCAAGAGGAACACTCGATTCGATTTGACTCTTGTCAGTTGAAATTACAGCCCCGCCAGGGACCTTCATTGCCAGCTCATTGTCTCCATCACTCACAACATAACCAATGAGAGTAGCGCCTGCCTTCGTTTTGACAGTGAATCCCTCATACCCGAAACTGATCGCCTGGTTAGGAGAAATAATAGAAACATACATAGCTTCTCTAGCGAGCTTGTTTCCAATCTCAGACAGAGCTGGACCAAAATCTATTCCCTTCTCTCCGACCTTATGACAGGTAAAGCATGCACGTAAATAGACTAACTGTCCTTTTTTAGAATCGCCTCGAAGACTGACCAGTTCATTAACGGGAGGCAAGGCTCCTCCTCCCAAAGTGGCCGGCAAAGGAACAATTTTTGCCGCGCGCGCGCGAATATTCGGGTCAACTGAACCTGACAAAAGAATCGAGACGTCTTGCTTTAATTGTGAAGGAATTTTATTTTTTACGCACAAATCGAGGAGCCTCTCTTGGCCAGCAGGGCTCTTTGACATGGCACCTACAACGACTCTCATTTCTTTGTAATTATCACCTGAAAGTAAAGTCTGCAGAATGGAAACGGCTTCAGGATCATTAACAGTGCCAATGGAATTGATGAAGTTGTCTCTCCCTTCATCAATGATCTTCAAAGTATCAGCTAATACGTTCTTACCCCCTATTGTGAATAAAAGATCCGCTGCACGTGAATTGGATCCGTTTTGAGAACATAGACTCTTTAAGTTACTTAGTTGCTCTTCAATTAAAAACTTTTTTACTAGTGTGTAATATTCTTCAGTGCCTACATTTTTCTGAAGGTAACGGGAAACAGAACCCTTAACTTTGCTCGAACTGTTTTGATAATCAAAAGACTCGAGTTTTAATATCGTTTGAACAATTAGAGCATCCTTCGCCTCGTCAGCTCTGGCCGAATCAAAGGCAACGAGTGCAGTTAAGAAAATAACGCAAATCTTGAAAGAAATCCTAAACACTTAATCAAGCAATATGCTTTGTAATGCAGCATCTTTTTCGGGTCCTGAATGAAAATCAAATGCCCTCATGTACCTGGCTTTTTGGTCTTCTTTCGTCGAAGAGTCTTTGACTATTTTTGCAAGCATCGCTGGTGCCGCCTTACTTCTAGATCTCCATACAATATCACGTCCACCAGGACTTGACCATTTCCCTCCTGCCTTGACCCAAGCGTCAAAGCACGCGTCCCATTTTCCCTCAGCAGCAATCCCCAAAGCTTCGAGGTACCATCTGTCTGAACCGTCATGCTGCATCGCCAGTTGAGCCCAAATGCTGGCTGCGCTCTTTTCATCCATTTCGCGCAATGCAATTGCGCATTCTCTTCTCACCTGTGGATTCTTATCCTTAGCTAATCCGGTCACTAAGCCGACAACATCATGATTGAGCTGCCTTGACAATCTGATCGCTACGATCCTCAAGTCCGAATCACTACTTTTCTTTAATTTTTCAATGACCATCTTTCCGGCCCCATCCATCTTTCCTAAGCACCACGCTGCCCTAGCACTGTAAACTTTATCCTCAGATCCCATCATTTTTAATAAAGCGGTTTCTGCCTTGTCACGTCCCATTGAATGGAGTGAGTTCCAAGCCAAGTAGCGCATTTCAAAGTTTGGACTCTTTAATGCTTCGATCGCTCCGTTCAACGTTTTAAGATTAACTTTTGGAATCTTATAGCCATCATGACCTTCGGGGATCAGCCTGAAGATTCTTCCCCTGTCCAGGTCCCTCATTCCATGACCTCCAACTCCCGGATCGTACCAATCAGCTATGATGAGTGATCCGTCAGGCGCCACTGCCACGTCACTTGGCCTGTACCACCTGTCCCCTCCTCCGCTCAATAATGGAAGCATCTCAGCCGTGTATCCGGCACCACTATTTTTCCGGGGATATGCCCTACACACGTTAGGACCAGCATCACAATGTATGACTTGATGCCGCAAAGAAGGAAACATTTTCCCTTCATATAAAACAATTCCCGTAGGAGAACCTGCCCCAGTCTGTAAAAGATTTGGAACAACGCCAGGATCATTGAGGTGCCAGTGCCTCAGAGGTATCTCTTTTTCGATGTTAGTTCGCTTGTCCCTCCAACCCTTACCAGTAAATTCATCACGGTATCCATAGTTACCGAACTCCATAACATAGTTAATGCGAACTCCACGGTTACCGTCATCATCATTATCTGACTGCCAAACTGATCCGAATGAATCAACAGTAGCTTCCCAATTATTCCTAAAGTTCCATCCAAGGGTCTCTACATTAGAACCATCCAAATCACATCTGAAAACCATACCTTGTTGGTAAGGTTTTCTATCGGCCATTATCTGATTCCCCATCTTATCAACGATCACCTCACCTTCGGGAGTCTTTAGTCCCCTAGATGCATTACCAAAATTAAAGTACAATTTCCCGTCAGGACCAAAACAGAATGCGTGAATGCCGTGATCGTGCTGCTTACCGCCCACGACATTGAAAAGCACCTTCTTTTCATCAGGCTTATCGTCACCATTCTTATCAGTGAAGAGAAGGACCTGCTCACCAGCTGAAACGATGATTTTATCACCTAATACACAGACACCGTGAGGTGAATCTATGTCCCGTCCTTGATAAAAAGTCTTAACCGTATCAGCGAGACCATCACCATTCGTATCCTCTAGGATTAATATCCGGTCTCCTTCAGCACGCTTCCCATTGTGACCTCTATAATTAACAATTTCAGCGACCCACACTCTACCCTTATGATCAATATCAATACTAGAAGGGCTCAAAATCATAGGCTCGGAGGCGAAGAGCTCCGCCTTCATTCCGTCAGCCACTTCTAGCAAATCAAGCGATTCGCTCGGCTCAAGCCCACCATTACCGCCGGATTTTCTTGCTGCAATTTTTGGCTTCTCAGTGAAGACCTGAAAACGAACGCTAGGACCCTGCGACGCTTGATCAGTTCCCCCATTATCAAGACCACAAGTCACCTTGAATCGTTCAACCCCTTTAGGAAGATCATACTCAAGAACGGAGTTAGCATGGACTCCTATCCCATAGCTAATGTCCTTCCCATTAATCTTCAAAGCTCCTCCTCCAGCATTCTTATTCACACGTGCCTGCCCCCAATCGACCCTAGCCGATTTCCATTTAATATCAGTGAGCTTAGACTCTTTACCTTTTACAACGATCCGAGGCTCGGCCCAATCTGCCCAGTCAGCAGCGTATCCATCACCAGCGTCATCAACTACAAGATAAAGCTTATTGGCTCCACTCACATCAACGTCAACATTGACTGAATGGTTAGGAGTTGCTCTTGAAATGGTCTTGCTTGTAAATTTGGCCTTCGCTTTGGTTGACTTTGGTTTAGCTACAACTTTCTTCTTCTGAGAACCTGGCTTTTTAAAGTCTTGGTTAGCATCAAGCTCCGATTCGGACGGTCTATGCGACACCAATCCTTTGTCAGGGACCGTGATTCCAGCAGTCCAAGCCACAGCGTTCAAGATCAGCTTACGGTAACCGTCATCAGCGAAATTGGCGTGAAAATGAGCTCCAGTGAAGCCAAGGCCACGTCCCCCGTCCTTTCTCTGAACTGACCAGCATAAAGTCTCAGCTCTTCCAGACGCTTCGACGATATGTTTTTTGGGGCCGCGAGGCCAAGACGATTTGCCTGACCGTGCCACATCGTCCGGGACCGCATCAAGGATACTTGTAACGCCATTCTTCCCTTCCCTGAAACGCATATTAAAGTACCATTCATCCTTAACTTTAAAATCCTGAACTCCCCTCGTGACTGGGTGATTTTTATTGAGTTTAGAATTAGCTATCCAATGTGGATTAATTGACCATCCAGTCTCGTAGTAACCCCCAATCCATTGTTGTAACGCTTTTCCTGACCTGCCTGCAGGGACTTCAACGGCGTAATGCATGCACATTAACCCGCATCCACGGTCTATTTCTTTTTTGATCTGATCCAGGTTCCTATTAATGGGGTGACCTCCTCCACCGTCCATGAAGAGAACGATCGCATCGGCTCCGTCGAAAGGATTTGCCACTTTTGGCCAGCCATTCTTGTGAACGACCGTTTCAATATCGTCTCCGAGGGCCTCCTTCAGATGAGCTTCCATTAGCAATGAACCTGCATTGAATTCATGAGCTCCCCATCCATGGCTCCGATTACCGGCCACAAAAACGATTTTCTTACTTGATTCAGCAAATGCCAGTGAACCTGAGATTAAAAAGACTGCAGCTATTAATGCTCTGATAGTTATATTTATTTTCATGCTTTTAGAGTAAAATTAAATTCTAGGAATCTCTAGCCAGTTGATATCTTTGCTAGATTTACAAAAACGATGGTAAAAATGAAGGCCAAAAGGAAAAAAGCGAGAGGAAACAGATCTGATAGACTTAAACGATAAGCGGCTAATCGCGCCTTTCGCTCGGGGACCCTGAAAATGGAGCAACTGATACCCATTGTAATAACCGCAGACTCTATTGCATAGACAATGAAGAGCCAAAACATGATTCCACTCGTAAACCCATAACTATGAAGGCCAGTCTCTAGCTGATTGACATGCCACCAGGAAAAGACTGTGATCATTAGAATCAGAACCGCAATCACATTGATACCTAACTCCTTGATGTAACCACCCATCCTCGCATGCAAAAGTATCAAAGCGCCAATGCAAATCATAAGGGCTCCATTTTCCTTAGGATCCCAGCCCCAGAACCTTCCCCAGCTGTCATTTGCCCAAACCCCACCCAAGACGGTACCGACTAAGGCAAATAGAAGTCCAAAGCAGGTCACTCCATATACCATTCTTGTCACGGACTTTCTGAAATCCTTGGACCCAATGTTAAAGAAACTAGAAAAAATATACAAATGTGCTATGACGCCCCCAAGAATGGCAGCCGCATAACCTATGTTTATGGCTATGACATGCGTCGCTAGCCAGAAATTGGAACGGAGAACAGCCTCGAGCACCTTCAGAGTGTCTCGAGCCTCTTTAATCTCAAAGCGAAACGCCAGGAAAAGGCCAATTATGCCAATCATAGTGGAACAAGCCAATGCGATCCCTTTCCGATCAAAAAACTCAATGATTAAACATAGAATTACTGCAGTTCCTGTGATGAAGGGAATTGTTTCATAAAGGGTTGAGATTGGTGGCCTTCCAAGAAGAACGCTACGAAAGCAAATCCCTGCTATCAGCGCTATCGTCGCAAAAACCGTCATCGCAATGACTCCGTAAGTGAGGAACTTTGAAACCTTGGTGCCTTGGCCTAGCCAGGTCAGCGCCAAAAGAATAAACGCCATGATGTAAAAAGGTAACGCCCAATGAAAAAGACCAAGACGATTATTCAACAACTCCAATTCGATGTTCTTATATTCTCCCCTCTCCTTTGCCTTGCTCACAATCTCATCACTCAAGGCTCGAAGATCAGTAGCAAAGCTCGGAGATTCTACATTCCTAGTCAGCCTTTCAAGGATTTGAACTTTAGGTAAGGCCCATTGCGCAAATTTCTTTTGATCCTGAACCGATAACTCGTTCTTACGAAATGATAATTGGTCGATCAAGTATCCGGGCTTTATCCACTCCTCATCATTATTAGACATGGGTGGAAACATAGCCAACCCGATCGAACTTATATTATCCTTAACACCGGCCACGCGCATGACATTGTTCAAGTCATTTAACCCATTTGATATTAGGTCAATAAAATCTTGTTGATCAGAATTTCTTGCAAGGTCTATGACCTTATCAAACTCAGAAAGAAAATAACTGACTCTGGACCTGCCTCCCTCAGCCTTTTTAAAATCTTCAGAGGCTTCACCCAAATCAACGGCAATCCCATTCCTCGCAAAGTTGAATGCATTTAAAGTATAGAAAAACTCTGCAAGATTGGATCGTAGTGACAGCAACCCAGCATTTACTGGATCCCTTCTAGCCTTCTTCCCCTCCTCTTCCTTATCCGGATCATTTATAATTGCCTCTAGTTCCTTAGACCTCTCTTCGAGTTTTCCCATTGCGCCATCAACACTACTAATTTCTTTATAGCTGTATCTTTCACGAGGCGACTTATGGGGCTCCACTCCGATCGCCTCCAGCACGTCAGGATTATTTACTTTAAAAATTGGCAGTTGTTTAGCCACTTCAGGACGGAAAAGACAGTCTAACAGCCATTCTGTAGCGGAGACCTTGATCTTTTCCCCTTTAACCTCAAAGCTAAGTCGCTTAGAATTATTGATCCGCATTAGCTTGTAACGAGCCACAGTCTGAACCGGCTTGAGTCGGCCATCTTCCTGAACGGGCATCGCTTTAAAGATTTCTACAATTTCCGCGTCCCACTTTTTATAGGATTCTATCGCCTCCGCGCTGAAGTTAAGAGACGCAGTAAAAGTAAAAAGCAGAATCAGTTTTAATGATTTAATTAGGGTGATCATTGAGAATCCTCCTTTCTTCTTCTCGATCTATTATTGCGTTTAAGATAGGAGAAAAGTTTCTGTACAAAGTGAATTGTCATTCCTATAGCAATGACATAAGTCCCGTACTTGGGCCACTGGTCAGCTGGGTTGTGAGAAACAGCCAGGCTCGTATAAAGCCGATCATTTGGACCAGCCCCCTCTGGACCCCATGACGCTTGATAGAGAGTGTACCCAGCGTCCCTCATCGGTTTATTCATGCTAATGTGTACCTTTCGACCAGTATTAATCTTAATAACGTCACTTGAATATTCACGAGCCCTCATCGTGCCGGGATGATCCTCCTTCTGAAAATTTTCTAATTCAATGGCAAATGGCAATGTGTAGCGATGTCTAGTCAGATCAACGGACCACTTTTCACCGCCAACACTGAAAGTAAATGGCCTAGGAGGGATTGGTGGACTCGAACCAATGAGAAGAGCTGAGTAATTAGGTTCTTGATCAATCTTTAGAATTTTACCAGCAAAAGAAGTATTGCGATCTTTTATTGTAATTTCATCACCCAGTTTTGGATCCTCAGA
>SHBV01000065.1 GCA_004211885.1 Verrucomicrobiaceae bacterium | reverse complement strand
TTCTTACATTCCGGGCACTGCCGGTTGGGGTGAGAAGTTTTGTAAAAAACCAACGAGGCGTGTAACTATGGAGAAGGTTTCTGTTAAAGAACTAGTTAAAGAACCCGCCGAGGAACCCGCCGAGGAACCCGCCGAGGAACCCGCCGAGGAACCCGCCGAGGAACCCGCCGAGGAACCCGCCGAGGAATAAGGGCCTAGAAAATTTACGTGAGTTGACAAATGCTTGACTCTAAGAATTATCCAAATACTTGAAGGATCGATTTAAGTCATTAAATATCTATGAAGCGCTTACTATTTTTATTCACTTCCATTTTTTTTATAGGATGTGGTGACGACAAAGATTCTTCAAAGCAGGTAGAAAAAAAGAAAACTATCACGTCCCAAAAAACGGGTAACCAAGGGCAAGTTGAGCTACTTGAACCGATTTCAACAGATCCAATATATAGTTATGAAATCGATGGGGGTAAGGCGGTAATTACTAATTATAACGGGTCTGGAGAATCGTTCACTATTCCTGATACGATTGAAGATTTCCCAGTAACTGAGATCAGGGCCAAAGCATTTGCTAGCAGTACAACATTGAAAAGTATTATAATTGGAAAAAATGTAACAGTCATTGGACGTTTTGCATTTAGTGGATGCACTGAACTCTCATCCATTGAGATTCCGGATGGTGTCAGATCAATAGGGGAATTGGCTTTTGATAATTGTTCTAATCTGGAATCTATCAATGTTGGTGATGATAATCAGTACTACTCAAGTGAAGAGGGTGTCTTGTATGATAATGGAAAGACAAAAATTATTCAGTGCCCTTTGGGTAAAACTGGTTCATTGACTGTTGCAAGAGGAGTGAGCTCTATTGATAACTATGCTTTCCGGTCCTGTGTGAAAATCACAAGTGTAGCCTTTGGAAATGAAGTCAAATCGATAGGCGTTGGAGCATTTTATAATTGCTTAGGATTGAATGCCATTACGTTACCTGAATCCATAGATTCGATTGGTGATATGGCATTCTATAAATGTTCTAACCTTTTAAATATTTCAATTCCTTCCAATATTACAAGAATAGGCGTTCAGACGTTTGCTGACTGTGAAGGCCTACGAGACGTGAAAATTCCTGAAGGAGTCGCTTCGATTTCAAAGGGGGCATTTATGGATTGCATAGGTCTTGCTGAGGTCACAGTTCCTTCGACGGTAAGATCATTGGGGAGGGGGGCATTTAGCCGCTGTGGGAACTTAGAGAGAGTGACTTTTTTAGGGAATGCTCCTTCGGCAAGTGCGGACACTTTTGGTGGCACTTCACCAACGATTTATTATAATTCAGAGAGACAAGGTTGGGGCGATACTTTTGCCGGATTAACTGCTAAAGCTATCTCTTCAGAATAAACTTAACGAAGTTATCTTTTATTTTATTGTCTTACTTAGGTTGAGGATGTGGATTTCACGGAACTTTACCCAGCCCGAGTGCCCTTCTGCTCCATAGGTCTGAATTCCTATAGTTCCCGCTTCGAGTAGATCTTTGCGAGGCGAAGGATCCTTATATTCAACAATGAGTTTATCATTTAGCCATGCTTTAATTGATGGGCCAATGGCACGAATTCGGAGCTTATTCCATAGCAGTGGCTTGCGGATAGAGTCATCCTCATCCCCCTTATCAAGCCAGTCGTCAAGGTGAAGGCCCACTGGCTCGTCAGCGACTCCTCTTCCTATATTTAACTGGTAAGGGCGACCAAGTGGCTTGGTTTTTGATCTCCTGAAGTAGACGCCACTATTATACTTTCCGTGCTCATCGATTTTAAATTCTAAACTCAAATCAAAATCTTTGAAGGTTCTTTCAGTTAATAAAATTCCACTGCGACTTGGATCACCTTCTTGACCTCCAACGATCATTCCATTTTCTACTTTCCATTTAGCAGATCCAATACTTTTCCAACCATTCAAATTTTTACCATTAAATAATTTAATATGTTCATTCTTGGTATTTTCCGTAGATTGAGCGGTCGCAGATATCAATATGAAAAATAGTAATGAGGTTCGCATATTAAAAATACTTTTGATTGATGAACTATATTAAATGGGTTGAGAACGTTCTTAATATTATTAAGAAATAATTGGAAGCAATTAGTTGGTTCTTTTAATTTATTAAGCTAATTATGTATGAGGTTGCGAGGGAGAGTGTTTATGCTTTAATGAGTAGTGGCTATTAAAACTGCACTGGAAGAATTTAAAATTACATAATTATGAAACAGTACATTAATCTTTTTGTTGGCTTTGTAATCAGTTTTGGGCTCACTGCAACATCGACGCAGGCTGCCGATGCAGGGCACAGTCTCTCTGATTTCAAATTAGGTGAACATGTTTCAGGTGAACAAAGAAAACTGAGTAAGCTTAAAGGTAAAGTTGTTGTTCTTGATTATTGGGGCACTCGGTGAGGATCATGTATTGCAGGAATGCCCCATCTAGTTCAGATGGACAGAAAATATTCAAAAAAAGGAATGGTTCTTATTGGTGCCGAAATGCAAGGAAGTGCTTCTGAGTCTATCAAAAAGGTGGCTGATGATAATAAGCTTAGATTCACTGTTACCAAAGGGTTGTTTGGGCCTAATCTGGGTGGAGGAGGTCTGCCTCATATGGCAGTATTTGGTGTCGATGGTAATCTTGTCTATTCTGGGCATCCAAGTAATCCGGAAACTGAAAAAGCAATCAAGTCAGCATTGAAGGATGTAAAGGAAGGACCCCCGACCGGAACTGGAAAGGATTATTCTGTGAAGACTAAATATCTGATTGATGAGAGGACATGGACAGATGCTGACGGTAAAAAATTGGTAGCGGCTCTTGTTTCCTTCGTGGGGAGCAAAGGTAAGTTTCGTTTTAAAAATGGAAGGGAATTTAATTATGAGATCTCAAAACTTTCTACCGAAGATCAAGAGTTAATTAAGAGCAAAACAGGATATGAACCCATAGAGGAAGAGGAAGAAGAAAGAATATTCGATTTTTAGTCTTCTGTACCAGGATCAATGAAAATCTTTGATAGTGGATTGATCCCAAAGGCAAAGTAATTAATCAAAAAGGTTGTCGCGATTTGCTTCAAATGAAGCAATGTCTCGAATGCCAGACCAAAATAAGAGGAGACAGCCCATATCAAAACTGTGGGATCCGAATTTTCCTTTTAGGCCAGATAAATTTCCTTTCTTTTATGGGTGGGTAATTGTTTTGGCTGGGACAATGGCGGTTGTTTTTAGTATTCCAGGCCAGACCATGGGATTTTCAGTTTTCACTGATACCTTGATCGAGGAACTTGGCCTTAACCGTGTCCAGTTAAGTACGGCCTATTGTGTTGGTACCGTAGTCAGTGGCCTGAGCCTTCCATACTTTGGTAGGCTCTATGATCGGATAGGCGCTAGACGTATGATTGTCTATTCTGCTATAGCCACTGGTCTTGTCTTACTCTATTTGAGTCAGGTCCGAAATATATTAGATTGCTTGAGTCCATTAATATCTTTGTCCAGAGGATTCATTGCATTTGTGATTATTACTTTGGGATTTTTTATGATACGTGCTTCTGCTCAAGGAGTTCTTACCATGACTGGGAGAAATGCTATTGGTAAGTGGTTCGATTATAATAGAGGAAAGGCCTTTGCCCTGAGCGGTGTATTTACTGCGTTCTCTTTTTCCTATGCTCCGCGTGGTCTTAAGTGGATGAGTGATAAATTCGGATGGTCCGGAGCATGGCTAGTCTTAGGTCTGATGACGGTTGTAATAATGGCGGGTCTTGGGTGGCTACTGTTTCGTGACAATCCAGAAGAGTGTGACTTGACCATGGACGGTAATCGGGGAGTCAAAACGAAAACGAAAATTCATGAAGATGCTGTTGCTCATAGGGATTTTGAGCTTTGGGAATCGTTAAGGACATGGCCCTTTTGGGCATTTAATTTATCATTTAGCTTTATAGCTCTTTATACTACGGCAGTCACTTTCCATATAATATCAATAGGGAAAATTTCAGGAAGAAATGAAGTCGAAGTGATTGGATATTTTGTTCCGATGGCAGTCGTCAGTGTAATGTCTAATTTATTTATGGGTTGGATTAGTTCTAGGACCAGACTCAAATACCTTCTCGCAGTCGTAAATGCAGCTGGATTCGTTTCAGTTTTAGGAGTCATCTACTTAGATACTGAGCTAGGAGTTATTTCATATATTGTAGGTAACGGAATTGCCGGAGGCGGATTTGCATGTCTCACTGGCATTGTGTGGCCTCGGTTTTATGGCCGGCGATGGCTCGGATCAGTGAGCGGTATGAGTATGTCGAGCATGGTCATTGCTAGCGGCATCGGCCCATTAGTTTTCGGGGCTTCGTTGGCGCTCTATGATACTTATATGCCAATACTTTGGATCTGTTCTTCGTTGCCTGCTCTTTTATTAATTGGATCATCATGGGCCGATAATCCTCAGAGACATTTTGGCCGTAGTTGATTTTCTTTTTTAAAACATTGCCAGTTTAATTAATTCTCTTTCAGTGATTAACAATGAGGGCTATGGTCCTCGTGTATTTAAAATCAAGATTAGAACAATGAGGTTGAAAATTTTAGCAATGGTTTTTTCTGTTAGTTTTCTTTTGAATGCTGGGGGCAAGGATTTAAGGGTCTGGACTTCATCGGATGGAAGAAAGTTGGAGGCTGAGTTTGTTGCTGCGACAGATAGAAATGTAACACTAAAGCGCAAAACCGACGGTAGGCGCTTTACTCTTCCACTGGATAAAATTTCTGAAGAGGACAGGAAGTGGGTTGAAGAAAAATTGGAGGAGATTTCTGGACCAGAGAAGAAAGAACCTAGCGGAATTTTTGTGGATCGATTGAATGATGCATGGGAAAAGATGGAATATGAGAGCTTAAAGTTTAGGTTCTGGGGAGGGGAGAGATTAAAAACAAATAAGAGATATCCTTTCGTCGTTTTCCTTCATGGTAAGGGTTCAGGTGGAACAGATAATGAGAAACACTTATTTAGTGTTCCCAGGAAATTTACTTCAAAAGGTTTTTACAAAGAGAACCCTTCATTTATCATTGCTCCTCAGTGCCCAAATGATTCGCAAGGTTGGAGAGGAAAGTATATAGATGATGTTATTAGTCTCGTTAATACAGCGATCGAACATCTTCCGGTCGATAAGAATCGAATTTATATTACGGGCGTTTCTATGGGAGGATTTGGAACATGGGAAGCACTATCGAATGCACCTGATTTGTTTGCTGCTGCTGTTCCAGTATGCGGAGGAGCAAGTCCTCGAATTGCTAAGAAAATCAAAGATGTTCCAATCTGGACTCATCATGGTGTTGCAGATGAAGTTGTGAGTGTTGATTTTACTCGAGGGATAGTAGATGCGTTAAAGAGGGTTAGAGGAAATATCAGGTACACTGAGTATGATGAAGATTCAGGTATTAAGCACGATGCCTGGAAGCCGTGTTACGGTAATGATGAAGTTTTTGAATGGATGTTTTCTCAGTCAAAGAAGAACAGGTAAATGCTTAATGAGAAAGATTAAGCTTACTACTTATCTATCTTTGCAATACTAACGGGGCAGACTTTTAATTCTGCTGTGTCAGTGACAGGATCATATCCGCTACCAGTAAGAACATTAACGGGCACACTTGCAAAGCTGAAGCTCGTAAATACGGTCCCTCTAGGAGAGCAGTCAGTTAGCCTGGCTTTAATTTGAATCTTTCCTCGGCGACTCTCCATTTCTACGATTTCCCCATCATTAATGCCCCAATCAACAGCGTCTGATGGATTAATTTCGAGACTCTCTTCATTGAGCAAATAATCAATTCCTGCGCTTCGCCCTGTCTGAGTGCGGGTATGATACGCTTGGAGCCTTCGGCCAGTCGTGAGCCATACAGGGTAATCTTTATCAATGACCTCAGCAGGATCACGGTATCCAATTATTTTAAATAAGCCTTTCCCATTTTTGAATTCTTTTTCATGTAATCGAGGTGTCCCGGGATGGTCTTTTTCAGGGACTGGCCATTGGTACTCGCCGTCACCAATTCTGTCCCAGTCCAGTCCTGCATAAATTGGGCTAAGAGAACAGAGTTCGTTGAAAACATCTTTAGCAGATTTAAAATGATCAAATTTTGTGTTGCCCATTCTTTTGGCAATTTCAGATATTATCCACCAATCAGGTTTTGCTTCGCCTGGAGCTGGAACTGCTGCTCTAAGACGCTGAACCCTTCTCTCTGTGTTAGTTTGAACCCCATCAGTCTCAGCGAATCCTGTTGCAGGGAAAACAACGTCAGCGAGTTCAGCTGTTTCAGTCATAAATAAATCGATGACTACAAGGTGTTGGAGGCTTTTAAGTGCCTTTTCGCAATGGTTTTTATCTGGATCGGTGACGACTGTATTCTCACCGTCGATGAGCATGGCGTGTATTCCATCAGGCCCTTCGCTTCCACACAAATTAAGTGCTGCTACCTTTGTAATTCCTTTCTCGGCATCGATTTGAGTTCCGTATGCTTTTGAAAATTTCTCAGCATTTATGGGGTCAGCGCAGGCCTGAAAACCAGGAAAGTTACTTGGCACGGCTCCACAGTCGCCAGCGCCTTGAATGTTATTTTGTCCACGCATTGGATTTATTCCTCCACCTTTGATTCCAAGGTTTCCCGTCATTAGCGATAAATTGCACAGTGATTGAACATTATCTACACCGCAAATGTGTTCGGTTATGCCCAAAGTGTAATAAATTGCCGATGGGGTCCCTGCTCCGAACCAAAGAGCAGCTTGTTCAATTTGTTCTGCAGGAACTTCACAGATGCTAGATGCCCATTCAGGAGTGAAATCTTTTACGTGACTGAGGAATTCTTCAGATCCTGCGGTCCTTGATTCGATGAATTCTGCGTCAATGAGATCTTCTCGAGCAATGACATTAGCCATGGCAAGGAGCAGAGCAACATCCGATCCGACTCTGATTCTGAGATGCAGATCAGCCATTTGAGCTAATCGAGTTTCACGTGGGTCTACGACGACCATCTTGGCTCCGCGCGACACGGCTTTTTTGAGGCGAGTCGCAGCGACTGGGTGGCATTCCGTCATGTTTGTTCCAATTGCGAAAATGACTTCAGGATATTCCATATCAATGAGTGGGTTACTCATTGCTCCTCTTCCGATAGTGGCCGCCAGACCGGCGACAGTGGGAGCATGTCAACTTCGACTACAGTTATCTATGTAATTAGTACCACAATTAGATCGAATGAACTTCTGCATTGTGTAAGCTGCCTCGTGAGGTGCTCGTCCAGATGCGATTCCGTAAATTGAGCGACGCCCATTTTCTTCGAGTACTTTTTTGTAGCCTTTTGCCGCCGCATCCAATGCCTCATCCCAATCAGATTCTTTGAAAGTTCCATCTTCTTGTCTGATCAATGGTTTTTTGAGCCGGTCAGGATGATGTACAAAATCAAAAGCGTATTGACCCTTAATGCATAAAGCACCTTCATTTGCTGGCCCATCCATCGCTGGTTGTATTCCTACAACCCGATCTCCTTTGCTAAGTATGTCCACTGTGCATCCTACTCCACAGTATGGGCAAACTGATCTTGTCTTTTTTATTTCTTCAGGCAATTCTTTTGCTCGGAGTGCTTTCTTGTCAGAGAGGGCTCCAGTCGGGCAGGTTTGTACGCACTGACCGCAAAAAGTGCATTGAGAATCACGAAGATCATTTCCGAATTCAGTTGAAATTTGAGTTTCGAATCCTCGATTAATTATGTTGATTGCGTGATCTCCTTCTTGTTCTGCACAGACCCTCACGCACCGGTAGCATGAAATGCAGTTATCGTAATCACGTAATATGAAAGGGTTCTTATCTTCTTGATTGGTCTTGCCGCTTTGCTTTCCACAGAATCTGTCTGGCCTCGCCTCATACCTTTCAATTAGTTTGCCAAGTTCTTGGCTTGCGTAACCAGCCAAAGGATCAATGTCTAGATTGCGGTTCTCACTGGCAACCATTTCAAGAAGTGTTTTCCTGTATTGTTCAATGTCGTTCGTCCTAGTCTTAATGACCATTCCGTCAGTTGCCTTAGTCGTACAAGAAGCGACCGGATTTTTAATGCCTTCAACTTCTACGACACAGAGTCGACACGATCCAAACGCTTCGAGCCTGGGATCGTAGCAAAGGGTAGGGACTTCTCGACTGCAGCGGTCAGCAACTTCATAAATAGTTTCGCCGTCCTTGAACTCTACAAGTTCCCCATCAACAGATACTGTTAGTATCCGTGCATTTGCAGGAACATCTTTAGCGGAAATCATTTGAGAAGGGCTAGTAATTAAACACTAAAAAAGGTAAAATGGTAACAAATTTTATAAATTAATTCAGAAGAGTTAAATTTATTTTAAAATTAAACATTATCTTATTTAATTGTGTTAAGAGCTGTTTTTTTAGCCTAAAAAAACGGCCAACTGATTAAGTTGGCCGTTTTGTAATGTAAAAAGAGAATGAATTACTATGGGCTCTATAGACCGAGTTCCTTTTTCACGGCTGAACTGAGCGCAGGGCCGCGTAAATTAGAAGATACAATCTTTCCGTCTTTGCCGACTAAGTAAGTGGCAGGAATCGATGTTATTCCGAATTTCTTAGCTAAAGCATTACCCCAACCCTTACCATCAAAGGCTTGAGGCCAAGGCATATTCTTATCCTTAACAAATGATTTGAGTTTTGCTTCGTCTTTAGCGTTATCTAGTGAAATACCAATGATCTCAAATCCTTTGTCGTGATAAGCTTCATAAGCTTTAAGAACATTGGGTAACTCTGCGATGCAAGGCCCGCACCAAGTCGCCCAAAAATCAATCAGCACTACTTTTCCTTTCATGTCTGCAAGGTCAATTTCTTTGCCTGCCAAACTAGTGAATTTTAGTTCCATCACCTCACCGATTCCTGGTCTATTAAGCTCTCCTCCTAATTGGTCTAGGAATTGGCCGAATCGGTCAGCCTGTGGATGTCCCGTTATGTCTTTTTTTGCTGAGGCTAATGCCGCCTTTGCTTTGTCCTTTGCACCTGATGCCATATAAAGTGCGAACATTTCCTGGAAGACGCCGAAGAATTCTTGAGGGTTCAGATCGGCTCCTTTGGCAAGACTTTTGTATTTTCCACCCAGTAATTCTGCTTGGCGTTCAGTCATTTTGAGCCTCGCATATGATTCTATAAGAAAATCAGTTGCTTCGTTCGCGTCAGCCGCATTGGGATTCTTTTGCAAGTAAGCTTCGATAGATTCAGCTGCCTGCTTAGTATGTTTTTCGATTAGGTCACTCGCGGATTCTGCAAGAATACTCATTGGCATTGAGAGTATGAATACGGCAGAAGCAATGATGGTTTTATTTTTCATGTCTTTGGTTTTGTTGTTGAAACTTTTTTTTGTCTGAGGCTATTTGATGTATTATTTGTAGTTATTAATTAAAGCGCTAATAAAATCGAATTTAGTTTATTTTATTTGAGATGAATTATTTATTTGCGTGATTACTAATTGCTTCTGGAAAGTATTTTTGAAGGCTGTCAGTAACGTTTGGGGCTGCTATTCCAAGACCGCAAGCACTCGTGGCTTTCATTACTTCACCAATTTCATCTACCTCTTTAACCCATTCAAGTGCGTCGAGTCCAGAACCTTCTTCGCTTAGTCTTTCCTTTAGTCTTTGAGTTCCTATGCGGCAAGGGAAGCATTTTCCGCAGGACTCATGAGCGAAAAATTCCATTGCGCTGTGAGCAACTTTTACCATGTCTCGAGTTTCATCAAAAACAATAATGCCGCCTGCCCCGAGGAAAGAACCCTTACTTCTTATTGATGGTTCATCAAGGGTCACTCCTAAATCATCTCCAGATAAGAATCCACCGCTCAGTCCTGCCATTGTGACAGCCATAATTTCCTTTCCTTTTGGTGCGCCTCCGGCCCAGTCATGAAGTAAAGTTTTAAGCGGTAATCCAAAGGGCACTTCGTAGTTTCCAGGTCTTTCTATATCGCCTGAAAGGGAAATAACTTTTGTTCCAGCATGCTCTCCCATTCCTAGGGACTGATACCAGTCAGGGCCTTTCCTCACAATGTGCGGGACCGAAGCAAGAGTCTCGACATTATTTACTACTGTCGGTAAGTTTTCAAATCCATGAGTGACTGGGAACGGGGGCTTGTTACGTGGGAAAGGATGCTTTCCTTCTAAACTGTTTAATAATGATCCTTCTTCACCGCATATGTATGCGCCTGCACCTCTGCGTATTTGTAGATCAAAATTAAATCCTTCGACTCCAAGAATTTCTTCCCCTAGCAAATTATTCTGGGCAGCTTCATCTATTGCCTTTTGAAGGGTTCCTTCAGTTTCAGGGTACTCATATCTTAAGTAAATGAATCCACGGTCTGAGCCAGTAGAATACGCCGCAATGGTCATGCCTTCTATCAGTGCGTGAGGGTCATGATCCATAATGGCCCTGTCCTTAAAGCAACCAGGTTCTCCTTCATCCGCATTACAGATGATTGATTTTGGCGTTCCATTAGCTTCTGCGACTGATTTCCATTTCAACCCAGTTGGGAATCCTGCTCCTCCTCGACCTGCTAATTTAGATTCCGTTATAAGCTGCAGAATATTTTCTGGAGAAGATTTAATTGTCTGACGCAGAGCAGCATAACCATGATTGTTCTGGTATCCATCCAATGTGGATCGGTTCTTTTCTCTAATGTATCGAAAAATGCATTCTTCTAAATTTCCAGGATTTGGTATTGGGAGTGGAGAGGCGTGGCATTCTAGTGATGATGAGTTCTTACCCACTAGTACCTTGTCTCCTTTAATTACTGGGACCATTTCATCACAGCGGCCAGCGCAGGGCATTGGAGTGGCTCCGTCAGATTTTAGTTCTTCAAGTAATTCTGTCCCGCCGTTCAAACAACATACATTTCCTGTGCAGACTCTAGGAGCCTGCTTGCCTGGAAGTTCTCTAGAAAAATGGTGATAGAAGCTAATGGTCGCAAAGAGCTCTGCTACAGGAATTTTAAGCTCAGAACTTACAGTTCTGATCGTATCTTCTGATATGTATTCGTCTCTGTCATGAAAGGCATGCAGTACAGGAAGCAGCGGAGCTGTTTCATTCTTCCATTTGGCTATGATTTCTTTATCGGTCACAGGATCAATGTATTCTCGGTATTATTGCTATAACGGCGAGTAATGTATGCGTATTTATGATACACTATTAAGGTGCTCTTGTCTTTTTTTAGACAGGCGTCGAAATGCCCGTTGGTTTAATTGGCCTTCGTAAAGAGTCTTGTGATTTGATTATTTATTCGGATGAGGCCTTCTGAGATTTTGTAATTAAGTTGCCTTGGCTGTCAAATTGACGGATCGAAGCAGTCTTTTTTAATTTTGTAATCCATCTTTCGTGGGCTGATTTTCTCAACTCAAGCAGTGCTAATTTGTTTGTTTCGTCACGGACAATGGGGTCATTTAAAGATTTGTTTTTTCCTAACTTTTTATCCTCTGCCTTGAGAAGGTAAAATGCGTAATTGTCTTCGAGGACTCCGCTCACTTTTCCGGAACCGAGTGCGAACGCAGCAATTTTCAAATCATTACGCAATTTGATGCTCTTTTCTCCTATGATGCCTCGGTCCCCTCCGGACTCAGCTACACTGTCTTTGGAGTATTCCTTGGCCAGCTCTGCGAAGTCCTCTCCTTTTGCGATTCTTTCACGGACATCTGTAATGAGCTTCCTTTGATCATCTAATTTGATAGTAGGATCTTGTGTGGCTTTTGGAATCATTATGGTTCGTATCCTTGCGAAGGTCTCTTCTCTAAATTTGCCCTTATGTTTTTGATATGTTTCTGTTAATTTTTGAGGCGTTACCACTGAAATGCCCTTCGCTTGTCTGGAGCGCATCATTTCCACGGCAATAATTTTTTGTCGCATGTCTCGGAATCTTTTCATTGTCATTCCTGTTTTTCGGAGGTCAGCTAGGAATTTGTTGCGGTCTCCATTGAATGGTTCTCTTTGAATTATTTTTTCAATGTCTTGATCAATAACAGTGCCCTTTATTTCTGCTCCCATTTTTACAAATTCAGAGAGTATGAGTTCCCTCTCTATGAGACTTTCCAATGCATTTTTGCGTAGTGATTTAAGCGCCTTGTCACGTTCTGGTCCGGCGGGCTGAGATCGTATTATTATTTCTCTGGTAGTGGATGTTACCTGTCGAACTTCTGACTCCGTGATGACTTGACCGTTGACGACAGCGACCAGTGAATTGAAAGCACTCGGTTCAGCGCTTTTGATTGGAGAGCTTAAAATGAGCGTTGTAGTAATGAGTAAGAATGAGCGTAACATTTATTAATGAGTAGCTAGTTAACAATAAGTGATAATTATAGAGGTATTGTTAGACAGAGACAAAACGGTTTCTATTCAGAACTTCTTTACTAAATCTACTGCTTTTTTCAAGCGTTCTTCTAGATTGGAGCTTTTAATTCTAGGAAATTTCCCTTCTATTAATATATATTCATCATTTCGCTTTAGCATTAGCTTTTCTCCGATCATTTCTACTGAATCTATTCCGCTATTAGCTGCAACTATTTTTAGTTCAGAGCACCTGATTAAATGATTAGCCGGGCCTGGTAATTTGCCAAAACGATCTTGCCATTCTCTGATTAGAGAATTGAGTTCTTTAATAGTTTCAAGTTCCGCTATTTGTCTATAAGACGCGATGCGTAATTTGGCTTCATTAAGGTATGATGTGGGGAGGAAAGCCGGTAAAGAATGTCGAGGCGACTTCAAGTATGCAGCTTCGTTCGTGTTAATGAAATCAATGTGGAGGTAACAGTCGGAGATGCCCTTTGATGAGTTGCCTTTTAATCTTAGAATTGATTGTTTTAGTAGTTTACAGTAAAGCTCAAATCCGACTGATGCGACGTGACCGGATTGTTGAGTTCCTAAGAGGTTTCCTGATCCACGAATTTCAAGATCACGCATCGCTATCTTAAATCCTGACCCAAGTTCTGTGTATTGACGTATTGCATTAATTCGTTTTCTGGCGTCACCCGTGGCCATGAGGTCCTGAGGCAACATTAGGATTGCATAAGCTTTTCGTCCTGACCTTCCA
This sequence comes from Verrucomicrobiaceae bacterium, assembly GCA_004211885.1. Classification (GTDB taxonomy): domain Bacteria; phylum Verrucomicrobiota; class Verrucomicrobiia; order Verrucomicrobiales; family DEV007; genus EC70. The sequence continues at coordinate 3,129 of SHBV01000065.1, read as the reverse complement.
ACCCTTCCTCTTAATTGATAGAGATCAGCTAGACCGAAACGATCTGCGCGATCAATGATGATGGTGTTGGCGTTTGGAATGTCGATGCCGCTTTCTATTATGGTTGTGCATACGAGGATGTCGATTTCGTGATTAACGAAACGGTGCATGATTTCTTCGAGGGCAGTCTCATCCATTTGTCCGTGACCCACTTCAATGCGTGCACCTGGTGCCATCTCCTCAATTTTTTCTCTGACTCCCTCAATGGATATTATTCGGTTATGTAGAAAAAACACCTGTCCATTGCGTTTCAGTTCTCTATTAATTGCTACCTTTATAATCTTTTCGTCATAAGGACAGACGGCTGTTTCTACTGGTGCTCTTCCTGGTGGAGGAGTATCGATAGTGGACATGTCTTTTACTCCCATGAGGGATAGATATAGGGTCCTGGGAATGGGTGTCGCAGAAAGTGTTAAAACATCGACAAGCTTAAATAGTTCTTTGAATCTTTCTTTATGCTTAACGCCGAATCTCTGCTCCTCATCGATGATTGCTAAACCAATATTTTTAAAGATAACATCTTTTGATACTAATCGATGAGTTCCTACTATCACATCTATGCTGCCACTAAGAATATGTTTAAGCGTGCGCTTCTGTTGAGCTTGTGTTTTGAATCTAGATAATAGACCAATTTCAATTGGATATTCTGAAAATCGTTTTTTTAATGTTTCATAGTGTTGCTGGGCAAGAACTGTCGTGGGGCACAGGAGGGCAGCCTGTTTGCCGCTCATGACTGTTTTAAAAATCGCTCGTATTGCGATTTCTGTTTTACCGAACCCTACGTCGCCACAAATGAGTCTATCCATAGGCCTTTCGGATTCCATGTCTAATTTTGTTTGGTCGATGGCTAGGATCTGATCGGGAGTTTCTCTATAAGCAAAACTGTTTTCAAATTCTATCTGCCATTTAGTGTCAGGAGAATGAGTGTAGCTTTTGAAAGTGTTTCTTTCTGCGCTAGTTTTGATGAGCTGGGAAGCGTAATCTAGGATGGATTTTTCTACTTTGGCCTTACGGCTAATCCATCGACCGCCTCCTAGTCTATCGAGGGAAGGGGCCTTGGTTCCGGAACCCATGTACCGAGACATTAAGTGAGCCTGATCAAGGGGAACATAGAGCTTGGCTTCTTCAGCGTATTCTATGACTAGAACCTCTTCGGAGGTTTCGCCTTCGCCTTCCATTTCTATTAAGCCTCTGTATATTCCAATTCCTTGGTCCAAATGAACGATCCGATCGCCTTCGTTTAATTCTCGGAAATCATCAACTAGTCTTCTTGTGGCTTTTTGTTTTTCTCGATTAAAGGATTTTCTTAAACGGGAAGATTCGTATCTTCCGAAAATCTCTGCAGATGATAGGATTGCTATTTTGGCACTAGGAACAATGAACCCATTGGGGATATTTCCTAATTCGGTCAAGGGATAATCAGCTGAGGACGAGAGATCAAGGTCCTCAGTCAGTTCATTGTAACGTTGTATTTCTCCTTCATTATTGAAAAACATAACAATTTTCCAATCGTCAGCATTCCATTCACCTATTGCTTTTGCAAAATTTTGATATCTCGCTTGTTGCAGAATAAATTCACCAGCTTCAAATGATCCGAAAGGCACTTCGTGACAAGCGATAGAGTAATCTTCTTCACCTTCACGCTCTTCCGCGGCTTCGGTTATTTGAACATTGCATTCGTATTGAGCTTCACCTACTGAGATGATAATGTCTGAGGTATTGATATAGTCTTTTAATAGACTTTGCGTTTCTCTCGTCTCTCCTGAAAGTAACTCTATTGATTCGATTAGGTTGATGGAGGATTGAGAATCGATATCAAATTCTCGTATTGAGTCAATTTCATCACCAAAAAATTCAATCCTTACTGGGTCGGGGGATTGCAAAGGAAAAACATCAATGATTCCTCCTCTCAATGCGTATTGGCCCCTCTCAGTTACTATTGATGAACGCTCGTAGGAAATGTTTTCTATTTCATTCACTAATTTTTCCAAACCAATGCATTGTCCTTTAAAGAGAGAGATTTTTTGTGACTCTAATGTAGAAGGCGATGGTACCTTTTCCTCAAGGCTCTTAGCGATTGCGATTACAATCTTCGGCTTTTTTTTAGAATCGTTAATTAATTTAAGGAGACCAAGGCGCTCAGCATTAATTTCCTGATCTGGTAAGCTTTCACTGGAACTGACTTGTTCAACATCTGGAAAAAATAAAGGATCTCTTGACCATAAGCGTATTCCTTGAGCGAGTCGTTCCTGAGAGAGAAGATCCTTTGCTAGTATCCACACGCTTTTATTTGAGCCTGTTATTAAATGTTCTGAAATTAAGGAGCAAATGAAGGGTTGTGCTGGTTCGACTACGTGATCAAACACTACTAGTTCATCACCGATCCGCCCTAACCTGTCCTCAAAACATGATATGGCAGCAGTGTGCTTTAGTAATTGATTTGCCGAATTGGCGTGTTTAGTAGCCGACAAAACGGGGCAGTAACTTAAAGCGGTTTTTCTTACCTTCCAGTCCCCTAAGAGTTATTTTCCGAGGATTTCTTTGAGCTTTGAAATGCTGATGCCCAATTTTTCCGCGGCCTGTCCCAGTTCTTCCTCTGTTGCACTTATTAGAGTTTCCAGAGCTTCATTTATGGCGAGTTGATTATTCTCGGGTTTTGAATTGTCTGGATCTGATCCGGGGCCAAGAGGAATGTCTTTAGGGAGCAATACGTCAGCCGTTGCAAGGAGACTGGCTCTGTACAGAGTATTTTCCAGTTCTCTGACGTTCCCCGGCCATCTATAGGATTCGAGTAATTCAATGGAATCTGAGGAAAGGCGAAGTTTGGGTGCCTTTTTTTGTTCAGCGTTGCGTCTAAGAAAAAATTCCGCAAGTAACTTGATATCCTCACGGCGTTTCCTGAGTGGAGGAATGTGAACACGCATCACATTTAACCGATAAAAGAGATCTTCTCTGAAGAGCCCTTCTTTTACACAGAGCTCAAGATCTTTATTTGTTGCCGCTAAGATTCTCACATCAGCGAGCAGAGTTTCATTTCCACCGACCCTCGAAAACTCTCCTGACTGAAGAGTGCGGAGAATTTTGCTTTGT
>SHBV01000064.1 GCA_004211885.1 Verrucomicrobiaceae bacterium | reverse complement strand
ACTAACGATGATACCCCTATAGAAGTGAATTTACTAATAGATGAGCTCATTAGGCTTGGAGCTCCATCACCTGAGCAACTTACCGGAAGGTTCACTTCGAGTGGGAACACGTTGCGAATCATTAGTACTGGCATTAAAGGTGAATATCAGCGAAAGCTTGAAGTTGTTCTTCGTAACCGGGGAACGAACCCCTCAATAATATCCCGTGAAGAAATTTTCGGAAAATAGTTATATATTGAGGATACATTATTAATATAAATGGCCAAAAAAAGCATAGATAAAACGATTTGTTTTCCAGGTGAAGACGGGTGGGAGCTGTGGAAACAGACCGAGGATAGTTTCGGTCAGGCCGAATATGGTCTCCTCGAGAAGAGAGAACTCGATGAATCAGGCTCTTGTGAGCCGTTCAAGGACGCGACGCATTACGCATTTCCAATCAATTCTGTTTTTGCCGTTCCGATTTGGGTAGGCACTGATGAGCCGGCAGTGATTAAGAGCCTCGTTGAGATGCAACTTGAGAAGATGGGCCTTAAGCCGACCTCGGGCATTGGACAGTTACTGGATTATAAGACCGTATGTGTTATTGAATCTGAACCAAGCTCCGATTCTCAGGAAGGTCCGGTCAAACGTAGTCTGATCCTTGCGACTGTTCTTAATCCCGATTACAAGCATCCATTACCCAAGGCCGGATCCAAAGAATTTGATGTCAGCGCTAGGTTCTTGAAAATGCCCAGTGAAAATATTGTGGTATGGAAGGAACTTGGACGACTAGTGATGGCCGTCGACCATGGTGGTGAGCTTGAGTATTTTGAGGGGCTCACTAGTAATAAGTTCGACTCTGCGGCAGTCAATGAGATTCATTGTATTTTGCTTGGATTGGACGGTGCCGGTCCTGTGAGTGGGGAATTCAAGAGTGGTATCGCTAATGAAATTTCAGGTGCCCATATTTGGCTTGATGAATTTGATCAGTCAGCGAAGAGCGAACTCGAAGAGGTTCTAGGGATTAAAGTCACTTCAGGAGTGAAGCCTGGTCCGTTCTTGCCAGAATCCACTTCGAACCTAATCCCATCAGAAGTAGTAGAGCAGAGAACACAGCAAAAAAAATCGAAAAACATTCGTTACGCTTTGTTAGGAGTTGCAGCGGTCTATGTTCTTCTTGTTACGGTACTGTTAGGAGCTTACTTCAAAGAGAAATTGGATGCCGATAAATTAGCTAAGCAAGTTAAAGAGTTAGAACCTAGCGTTCAATGGATTCCTGAATTTAGAGAGAAATGGAGAGAGCTTTCCTCGGCCCTCGATTCAGATTCATATCCGGCTGAACTGTTACATCGTGCCACGGCTGCGGTTCCTCCTCAGGACGTTCGGTTCACTAGTTTTAAATATGATGATCGGGTCGAAGTCGGTGGAAAGTTGAAAAGAATTATTGTAATTGATGGGCAAAGTAAGGACGCGAAGGCGGGCCGAGACTTTTATGCGTTACTCACAAAGAATAAAAATCTGGAATATTTTAAGTGGGCTTGGCTTAAACAGCCACAGGTCGATCCTAGGAAAAAAGATAGAACTGCAGTCTTTCAAATTAGAGGTGAAACAACTTTATAGAATTATAAATTAATGGCATTACAACAGAGCGAAAAACGATTAATGGCTTTGCTGCTTATTGCGGTGATAGGTGTGATCAACGTGATTGGTTATACTGTCATTGAAGACAAAAAGAAGGCAATGCAGGACCTTCAGATCGCGCACCAACAAAAATTGGATAATTATAAATTTCTTGAATTGACCAAAGTTCAATGGGAGCAGAAAAGAGATTTTCTTGGAACCAATGCTCAGCCAATGTTTGTCAGTGAAGAAGCTGCAAACGATGAAGTTGAAAGTCATCTCATTAATTGTGCTGGGACCGCTGATATCTCACAGACTAGCCTTGTCATTAAGCCCATGGGGATGGTCGAAATGCCACACTATAATCAGGTCGCATTGAATGTCGCAGTTTCTGGATCATCAATGTCTATAATTAAGCTTATTTCTCTACTGCAGGCATCAAATCACACTACGCAGTATGGATACTATGTTATACCTAACATTAAATTTGAAGCGGACCGAAAGGATCCAAGCATTCTTAAGTGTGCTTTTGTGTTGGCTAGATGGTATAAAAATCAAAATTTTCTAACGAATATAAAAGGAAGTACAGGACTCGACTTGGCAAACAGCCATAAAAACATTAAACTCTTAGTTTCCAAATGATTGGCCCTAATATGAAAGAATGGATAAAATTTATTGTAGTGGGACTGGTTAGTCTTTTCCCTATCTCATTAATGGGGCAGGGGCCGGAAGAAGCTTTAACTAAAACACCTACTCCTGAGGTGGTCCCTAAGAAAGCACCTGAGGCAACACCTGAGGCAACACCTGAGGCAACACCTGAGGCAACACCTGAGGCAACACCTGAGGCAACACCTGAGGCAACACCTGAGGCAACACCTGGACTACTTGGCGGAACCGCCACACAGTCAGTACCAACGTTACTGCCTCCGCAGCCGGTCCTTCCTGGAAAACAATCAGCTTACGATTATCAGAATCACAACTCGACTTGGGAAGATTCACCGTTCTCTAGGAGGATTGTGGAACCGCCACCACCGCCAGCAAAGGAAACAGGTCCAAGTCCTTGGGAGGGATGGAGACTAGCGGCAGTTGATAAGTTTGGAGACAGTTACACTGTTGGTCTGACGACCAAGAAAGGGGAGTTTCGTTTGCTAAAGATGGGTGAGGAAACTGAGGACGGAGTAAAGCTAACTAAAGTCGAAAGTAATGGGGTGATTGGCGAGACTACTGTTTTTCTCAGTGGTAATGGGCATTCCGGGCCTTTGACTTTTGATGTCAAAAGGCTCAGTGCGCCTGTGAAGGGGGCACCTGTTCCAAAGAAAGCCGTAACAAAGACTACAGGAAAACTCCCTAGCCGTCCTCCGGGCATTTCCGGCGACAAGGCCGAAGCTATTAAGAAACAACAAGAAGCTGCCAGAGCAAAAATACGTGAGCAGATGTTGAAGGCAAGAGCATCAAAGAGCAAAAACGATCAACCCAAACGCAGAGTCACTTTGCCGCCCCCAAGAAAATAAGATTACAGACTCCCTCTCCGTCTATTTATCATTTTAATTCCCCTAAAATTAGGAACCTCAAACATGTTTAAACTAATTAATTCTTTAAGCCAATTTCTGGCCACATTGATTGTCGCTAATGCCATTTTCTCTGGGTGCAAAGCCGACGCCGAAACTATTAACTGGGTCAATGTTCCGATCGGTGAATTTGTAATTCCTCGTTACGAAGCAATTAGCGGCAAGCGTCTGATGGTCGATGGTTCGGTCGCAGGATCATCAATTACGATTAATTCACAGATAGATATGCCACCTGAAGAGGCAATTGAATTTATTAAGGGCTCTTTGCTACTGAACGGATTCGCTATCATCGAGAAAGATGAGAAGACGGACGTTCTCATTAATGCATCAAGTAAATCTCCTGTTGGCATCAAATTGGATCCTCGAATTTATCTTACTGCTGAAGATCTTCCAGATGGCGATCGCATAGTAACATACGTAATGAAGTTTGATTATGTTTCGCCCGAGGATGCGCTCAGAGTATTTCAGGTAGTCTCTAGACCGAACCCATACAGCACGATCGCTCCGGTAGCCAATGTGAATGCGATCGTGGTCACTGATAATGTTCCCCTAGTGAGGACCCTCGTGCGGCTCAAAGAAGAGATCGATGTTCCGGGGACCGGAGTCACGCCCGAATCTATCTCTTTGATTAGGGCTGACGCACAGGAAGTGGCCAGTTCACTCAATGAGGTTCTCCAGTCACAATCCACAAGCAGGAGCGGTGGCAGTTCAACGAGTCCGCGCACGAACGTTGTGATCAGTCCTCAGGGACGAGCCCCAGCACCAGGATCAACCAATGCCAATAATAATACCAATCCTCAGTCAGCTCCTGATGGCAACACTATCCAAATACAGGCAATTACCAGAACGAATTCAATTCTCGTCATCGCCAGGCCCGTTGACATTGTTTATATTAGAAGTCTCGTCAGTATTTTTGATGCGCCGAGTGAAATTGAAAATTTCTTAAAGCGTGAGCTCAAGTATATCCCGGTATCTGATTTTATACCCGTTGCTTCAAATGCGCTTTCTCGATACGTAGATAATGCAGGGAGAAGTTCAGGAGGGGCTTCGAGCAGTTCTTCCAGACGCACAAGCACAAGTTCAAGAGGATCGACTGGGCTGACAGGGTCAAGTAGCCGCAGCTCTGGCCTATCATCATCATCGAGAGGCACTACTGGAGGATTTTCAGGCACGAACCGTGGATCATCTTTGGGAGGAGGGGGCCTTTCTAGTTCGTCACCGATCACTGGGCCAGAGTCAATATTAATTGGGAATACACTGCTCATAGGAGATTCACAATTAAACAACGTGGTCGTATCGGGTCCACCTGAGCACTTACGTATCATTGATCAGCTCCTCGATGAAATCGATATTAGGCCTCGTCAGGTTTACATCAATGCTGTCATTGCGCAGGTCTCACTCGGCGATGACATCAAGTTTGGTAAGGATCTTCTGCGCACTGTGGAGGAAATTGACGTGGGTGGAGAAAAAGTGAATGTTGCCGGTAGTTTTAGGACAACGGCCAGCGGTTCAGGAGTCATTGACGTAGCTAATTTAGCTGCAGTCGCTGATGCATTTCCCAGGCCCGACGGTCTGGGGATCTGGGGTCAGGTCGGTGATTATTTTAATGCATACATTCAGGCACTAGAGAATACGAACCGATTTCAAGTCATTTCAAGACCGTTCGTCTTTACAGCAAATAACCAATTAGCGACTATCGCCTCCGGTGAAAGGGTAGCAGTTCCGACTCAGAGTGTTTCCAGCTTAGATGCTGGAGGCAATGTTTCCTCAAGCATTGGTTTTGAGGAGGTCCTGCTCCGCCTCGATGTGCTCCCTTTAATTAATTCCAAGGACGAGGTCACTCTGACCGTTTCTCAGGAGAATGAAAATATTACAGGAACAACGGTCATTGGTGGTAATGAGGTCCCTGACATTGCAACGCAACAATTCGAGACGACGGTCAGACTTCCTAATAAAGCGATCGTTGTATTGGGTGGAATCATTCAGGAAGATGACAATGAGACAGTGACTGGATTGCCTTTCCTGACTAAGATCCCGCTCATCAAAAACATTCTCGGTTCAACCTCAAAACAGAAGAACCGCCGTGAACTTCTAATTTTTCTTCAGCCAACTATCATTGAAACAACGGATGACTTGGTAGAGAAGAACATCAAGGAGATCCGTGAGACACTCGTTGGAGACGAGGCGATTGATGCTGCGAGTCCTAAGCCCGAAATGGATTCATCTCTTTTCCCGATGGGTAAGGGTGGTGTTTTGGGTCGTGGCGGAAAGACATTCATTGAACCTCCTCTTCCACAGGAAGAGCCTGCTCTTCCTTCCCAAAACGTGCCACAGAAAGCCAAAGAAAAGAAAAAAGGGATTTTTAATAATTTTCTTCGCAAGAACACCGGAGAAAAGCGTAAAAAATCTTCAGGAAAGGTTAAACTTTTTTCACCAAGGCGCTGATCGGAATATCCAGAAAAGATAGGTTTTTATACCCAAATCCTATGTTTTAAGCACTTTTTGTAAAATAGAAGTCATTTAGATATGTGACAAAAGTATCACTGATTTCTTTGGGTAATTTACGGAAAAAGGGTTGATTGAGTCATCGGAAACTACTAAAATAATAAAAATCAGTTATTTAATTACTTAAACAAACACCCACAAATAAAACAGCCATGAAAATAAAATTTACCCTTTTGGGAATCCTAGCAACTATGAGCGTAGTAAGCGCTCAGACAGCAACCACTAAACCGGTTGGTTATCACACAGAAACAGCCAAAGGCAATTCTTTCACCTTGATGGGTGTTAACGTTGGAAATGCGATTGCTGCAGCTGGTGAGTTCGATGCAGATGATGCAACAGACAATGACGCTGACTTCACTGCACTTCTTGATGATGGAGTTTCTTATACAGTTCAGAACATCACTAGTGGTGAGTCTGCATCTGTAAATGGAAGAGATGCCACAACACTTGATACTGACCTCGCTGTAAGTTCTGGCGATGCTTATGAAGTACGTGCTGACGTTACTGTTGGTTCGCTTTTCGGTGCTGCTAACGAAGCAGGACTCGGAGCAGGCAACGCAACTACAGCGGATGTTGTATGGATTCCAACAGGAGACGGGTTCGCTCAGGTCTTCTATGATGACGGCAAAGGATTCCCACCACGTCCTGCAGGATGGCGCGCTATCGGTGCAGGTGGTGCAGACCAGGCCGGAACTTCAGTTCCATTCACTGCTGGTATCTTCATTCAGCGTCGTGCGGCTGATGACCTTGACATCGTATTTGTCGGTCACGTTCGTACTGAAGCAACTTCATTCGGAGTAGGAACAGGATTTAACTTCCTTAACCGTGTACTCCCAGTAGGTGTTGCTCTTGATGACACAGGACTTGAGGCATTCATTGCTAAAGGTAACTCTGGAAGCGGAGACCTTGTCTGGAGCCCAGACGGAAACGGCGGATACGCTCAGTACTACTACACCGATGGCGGTGGATTTCCTCCTCAGAGCGCTGGTTGGAAAGCAGTAGGTGCAGGTGACGCAGACAAAGGTGCAGAGACTCTCGCATCTGGTTATGCTATCCAGCGCAAAGGCGAAGCCGGTTCTGTTAGTGTTGCTATTCCTAACGGATTAGACCTCTAAGAGCCAAACTGATTTAAGAGCGCCGATATTAAAGGCGCGGCTGGTCCGCCTCACCGTGAAAACGGTGAGGCGGATTGCGTTTTATGAGGGACTAATTTTAGCAGCGGTTCCTTGATATGGCCCGCGCACATAAGGCTTTAGCTCTAAGCGACAGGCGTCCCCCTATCACAACAGCTCAGCATTGAGTGTCTTTAAACTGTCAGCAGGCAATGTGGGGCAACATTCTCGCCAAGCTGGGCCTCTTTTTGTGGGCAGCTTGTTTTTTCTTAATGTTGTCTAATAGTGGAGGCATGAAAAAGCCCTCACGAATTGCTCTCCTATGCATTCTCTTAACTTTTTTAGCCATACCACTCCACGCGGCCGACGTCAGTGACCTCACTTATGACGCCAGCGGCCCTACTATTACCATCACTGACTGCGACGAAGCCGCATCAGGCGAGCTGGTGATTCCAGATACGATTGAAGGCAAGCCGGTCACCAGCATCGGGGTGGGTGCCTTTTATGACTGCACCAGTCTGACCAGTATTATTATCCCTGACAGCGTCACCAGCATCGGGCGTTCGGCCTTTAGTGACTGCTATAATCTGACCAGTATTGCCATTCCTGACAGCGTCACCAGCATCGGGGACGGGGCCTTCGCGGTCTGTAGGAGCCTGACGAGCATTACCATTCCTGATAGCGTCACTAGCATTGGGAAAGAACCCTTCTATTGCTGCTTCGGTCTGAAGAGTGTCATCATTGGTAATGGCGTCACCAGTATCGGGGATGGGGCATTCGCTACTTGCTTCAATCTGAAGACAATTGAGGTTGGTGAGGGGAACATGAATTACACGGCTGCCAATGGGGTTCTATTTAGAAAAAAGAGGACGCTAGGGGCCTCCTATTCACAAAACTTTGACGGATTTGATGATGGTACCACGGATCTAGAAGATGGCTCAGTCATGACCGGTGCTGCCGCATCCGTGCAGGACGGACGCCTGCAGTTGACCATTGACCAGCAGGGACTCGGCTTTTCGAGTTTCTCGGTCCCGGCACTGCCAGGCTCTTCTCAGGGATTCACGGTGAGCTTTGATTACGAGTTGTATGACTCACTAGGCGCAAATGATCCTGCAGATGGTTTCTCCTTCAACTACGGCGATGCACCACTCGGTGACCAGGGACAAGCTGAAGAAGGAATGGCCGGACGTCCGGGCGTGACTGAGAACATCTCCTGGGAAGTTGATACCTGGCGGAACGGTGACGCTGAGCAGGGCGTTAACATTTCGGGTCTTGCCGGAGGAGCTGACCTTGGCCAGCTCGACTTTACTAACGGTATCATTCTTGAGGACGACTCAAGGAAGACCGGAACCATAGAGATTAGCTGGAACCCTGCAGTTGGGGCTTCCTTCACGACGACCGGTATGACGACTAATGCTGATTTTAGTAATGTGGACACTGGTGCCTTCGTTGCTGAGGACGGGCATAACTTTATTATATCCGCTCGCGTAGGCGGTGCCAATGAGGACCTATTCATCGATAATCTGGTCATCACAGTCGACGGTACCGATGACGCGGACAGGGACGGTTTGCCTGATTATTGGGAAGAGAAGTACGGAGTCGATGACCCTGAAGCCGACGATGACGAAGATGGCCTCACTAATATAGAAGAACTCGAGGCGAGGACCAAGCCCGACACGGCAGACACTGATGAGGATGGAATCAATGACGGAGATGAAATTAACGTGACTGAGACCAATCCAAAAAAAGCTGACTCTGACCTGGACGGACTCCTGGACGGGGTAGAGACGAATACCGGATCCTTTGTCAGTAAGGACGATACTGGTACAGACCCTAATAACCCTGATACGGATGATGACGGATTCAGAGATAGCATCGAAGTGGCTCAGGGAAGTGACCCGAGTGATAAGAACAGTTTACCTGATGTTCCGGTCATTACTTTGCTAGGGGTAGGTACCGGAGCCCTATTACAGAATGATTTGACGGATCCCGAAAATGACGGTGTTGAGGGGCCGACCGAGCCGGGCCCTCCGCAGACCGCAGGTACAGACTTTAACTGGGTCAGTATTAATGCGAGTGAGGAAAATTATTTTTCAGGTCAGGGTGCTGGAAATGAGGGTGCATTCGATCTTTTTGATAATACGACTGGAGGAGGAGTCAATAAATGGTGCTGTGGAGGTGCTCCGCAATGGATCACTGTGGAATTTGAAGAGCCCGTTTCTATTTCCCATTTTGTTGTTGCTGCAAGTAACGATTCTATTTCTCATAACAGGGCCCCACTTGACTGGGGGATCTATGGATCCAATGATGGAGAAAGCTTTGAGCCAATCTTCGAGCAAAGTGATGATGAGCCGATATGGAAAGCTGATGAGGAAGTTTATTTATTTAATCTTCCTAGACCATCAGATCCTTACACATTCATCAAATATGATGTGACAAGAACCAATGGTGGTGCCCATGAGATTGGAGAAATTGAGTATTTTGGTGAAGTTGGGGCAGGGGCTCTGAATGAGATTGTCGAAATAAATTACGAGAAGGATACGGAAAATATTGAGCTGACCTGGAATTCAAGGGCCGGAAAAACTTATGGTATTTTCTATTCTCTGAACCTTGAGGACTTCGAAGCTGACGTTGATGATGGTATCATTGGTGAAGAAGGGGAAACAACATCCTATAGCTTTGAAAATCCTGAGCCTGGCGTTCCAAGAATATTTTTCCGCGTCATGGTAATGGAAGAGTAATCGGATCTCGATTCTTTCTGATAAGTACTCACTTTGTTTTCTTTAATTAATCGAAATTCAAAGATTAAGGGCACTAGGTACAATGGACCTAGTGCCTTTTCTTTAATCTTTTTCTTAGTTGGAATCTTGATTATTAATGGACGCGCGGATGGCAAGTATCCAGATCAGGTAGGAGAAGTTCAGATAAAGAGCTCCATGGATGGAACTTTCCAGAAATCTCTTTTCTTTGCGCCAAAATCAGAAAAAAAAGTTCCGCTCTTAGTTGCTTTGCATACTTGGAGCAGTGATTGGAAGAACACCTATAATGTTCCACTTGCGGAAGGTTGCATTGAACGTCAATGGGCATTCATGCATCCTGATTTTAGAGGTCCCAACAAGGACCCGAGCGCTTGCGGATCGGACCTAGCAGTGAGTGACATAATTGATGCTGTTAAGTGGGCTAAGGAAAAGACAGAAATTGATACGAGCAGGATCTATCTTGCTGGCGCTTCTGGTGGTGGGCACATGGCTTTGCAGATGGCAGGGAGGGCCCCTCATATCTGGGCCGGCGTCAGTTCCTGGGTCCCGATCACGGACTGTGTTGCTTGGCACGCTGAGTGTAAAAGATCCGGTCGCCGTTACTACAAGGACCTTGAAATTTCATGTAAGGGAAGGCCGGGGGATAGTACCGAAGTGGATCTTGAGTATCGCAAGCGTTCGCCATTAACGTGGCTCAGTAAAGCATCCAATGTTCCTTTAGACATTAATGCTGGGATCCGTGACGGGCATGAGGGGAGCGTACCTATCAGTCACTCGCTAAAAGCATTTAATTTGCTCGCCGAAAGCTCCCTCAAGTTAACCCAAGAACAGATCGATTATTTCACAAAAGAATCGAAGGTCCCTGAATCTCTTAAGCGTGCTGGACCTGACCCATCATACGGAAAGGACCGGCAACCCCTCTGGCGCGGCCAATCAAAAGCCACTCGTGTTACTATATTTAATGGGGGTCATGAAATGATACCCTCAGCAATTTTTGATTGGTTAGCTAGACAGAAGAAGACATAGACTTTTTCAAGTAAAGAAACTATTTTTTGAGTGTTTGGGTAAGTTGATGGCAGAAGAATCTGAAACAGAAAAAAAGAATAGCTCCATTTTTAATTGGGACCGTAGGTGCTGGTATCATGCCATCGTTAACTCTTTAGTCGCTAGTGGGGTAGTGGTATTAGGTTATACATTGAATCATGATTATGGTCCGGGCCTCTTTATCATGGTCCCTGTTCTCACTGGGTTCGTGATTGCTTTCACTTCGAGGGGTCAAGGGATGTTGGCAATCATGTTGTTAACTTCACTCCTTTGTTCAGTTCTTTTTTTGGTTAGTGGATGGGAAGCTATATTATGTATCTTGGTAACTTTTCCGATCGTTATGATTACAATGGGGGTGGGAGCCTTTTTAGGATACCAGATTGCGAAAAGATTTATTCACCGGTATGGAAATCACATGGTCATATTAATTAGTCTGTCACTCATGATTCTTGTCGGATGGGCTGACCGTGAGGACCGAGATTTGCGACCACTTGAAGTGAGCACTAGCATGAATTTTTATGCCCCAATGGAGCAGGTCTGGAACGTAGTGAGAGAATCTGGTCAGATCGACGGGAACGATTCTTTCTTGAAATTTATTGGTTTACCTGTGCCGAGGAATTGTGTCCTCTTGCCTGATAGTCAAAGGGTCTGTCACTTTGATGAGGGAAGTATATTGCAGGAGATAACAGAAGAGAATTATGGGAAGAACATTGAGCTTAAAATCATTGATTCTTTCGAAGTTCGAGAATGGTTGGAAATCGACAGTGCCCGTTACCGCTTTGTGCAGCACTCTGATTATGTAGAAGTTATAAGAACTGACTTGATTCGGTCAATTCTTCAGCCGCGCTGGTACTGGCATTGGTTCGAAGAGAAGTGTGTTGGGATAGAGCACCGATACGTAATGTCCAGTATGAAGAGGAAAGTAGAAACTAAATGATTTCTCACTTCATATAATGTATTTTAAGGCCTAATGAATTTAAGAAAGACAACTATTTGCTATGCACTCTTTTTGTGGGTCCCTTTTAGTTCTGCAGACGAAAGAGCGGAATCGGAAAAAGGATTTAAGAACTGGGATAAGAATGGGGACGGTTTTCTAATTCCTAGTGAGGTTCCAGAGGGACCCAGAAAAAATTTCAAAAACGTCGATAGGAATAAGGATGGAAAAGTGACCCTCGAGGAGCATCTATTGGCTACAGTTGGTCCTGAAAAACCAGAGAAGAGAAAAGTTAGGAAACCTGATTCGGGTCAATTCAAGCGTCACGTGATTCGCCAAACTTGGGACCAGGAGAACGAAGGGTACGACCGTGAGTATTTTGTGAGTGTTCCAGAAAAAAGTAAATCAAAGATTCCTGTCCTTTTTGTTTTTCATGGTGGTGGCGGTCAGGCCAGCAATATGATTAGAGGATGGGCAAAACGTTTTAGTGATTACCTTGTCGTATCGCCTCAAGGATATCGAAGAGGCTGGAATATTTCGGCTGAAGCAACTAAGGCCCCAGACACTGATTTTTTTAAAGAGATTATAAAAGCCCTCAAAATTAATTATCCAAAAGCCGATTTATCTGGCATTTCAATGGTTGGGTTTTCTAATGGGGCAGGTTATATCTTTCGTTTACTCATTGAGATTGATGATGAGAACTTAATAAGAAATGTTGTGCCAATGGTTTCTTCAATGGAGGAGGGGCAATACCATGATGGATCGTTTTGGCAAAGATCTGATGATCTGAACGGAAATTATAATGTTAAGAAAAAGCCAGTGACAAAAAGCTCCATACTGACCGTTCATGGTACTGAGGATAGAGTCGTTCCCTATGCTGGAGGAAAGAGGGGCAGAAATGCAATCCATGTATCAGCGCAGGACACTGCCTTCTATTGGGCTCAGCAAAAAGGATTCCAAGGAAAGAAGATTGCCGATAATAAAGGTAAAGAAATTAGTCCCGGTATTTTTTCCTATGCGTACAAAGGTACAAACGTCACACATCTCAAGATTTCCGGAGCAGGTCATGGGCTTGGTCCAAAGGGTGAAAAAGTTAATCCGATGATTAATGACTTCATCCGAACTGGAAAAATAAAATCCAGGTATTAGCATTAATAGACTCATTAATCCGCTATGCTTTTTAGGAATCTATTTGCGTCGTTCAGCGTCGTTTCTTTTCTGTCGTTATTATTTGTTGGCGTAAATTTACTGTTTGCCGTTGACCTGGACAAGGAGACTCAGGATTTCCTTAAAAAACATACCCCAAAAATTCTTAAGATTATTTCCGAGGCAGAGGCAAAAAAATATTCTGAAATATTAATTGAGGCAGAACAGAGGATCGAAGAAATACGTGAAGAGTACAAGGAGGCTGAGGAAGAAGATGGTAAAGAACTAGCTCATTGGGTCGCTCGACTTGCTGACAATTTTTCAGCTATGGAGTACCAGATGTGGAAAATAGAAGAAGGAAATATATCAGAGGCTGAGGGAGAAGAGATTATCGGTGAATTGCTCATTGAGCATCTGGGATTGAGGAACAAAATGGATACTGAATTGATTGATAGACTCATTGAGGAAGGAGAAGAGGAAGAAGCTGAATCGATGAGGGAAGAAATTGAGTGGCGCAAGGAAAGTTCTGAAGAAGCTGCACATGAGCTTTTTGAGGAGCTCTTCGGTGAAGGTGAAGAAGAGGAGGAAGAGGAGGAAGAAGAAGAGGAAGGACCCGTGTATGAGGCCCCAGATAATGAAGACTTGCAAAAAGCTAATGATTTGAATGGGGTCTCCTATGAATACAAAAAACATATTCTCCCAACGCTCACCAAATATTGTCTAGATTGTCATGACGCTGAAAATGCCAAGGGGGACATAGATCTTGAGTCAGCACTCAGTAGGCGACCACTAGTACGTGACAGGCCGCTCTGGGAGAACGTTGCCGAACGGATCCGTAATGGTGACATGCCTCCGAAAAATAAGGACCGTCCTGATGATGAGGAAAGTCTTAGGCTCCGTAAATGGATATCAAATGAAGTGAATTTATTTGATTATAGTCAGGTCAAGGCTCCGGGCCATGTCCCCGCTAGGCGCCTTTCCCGAGAAGAATATAATAGAACAATCCGTGATCTGATTGGCCTTGATCTGCGCCCAGCAGACCAGTTCCCAATGGACTTTACCGGAACCAGTGGATTTTCAAATAGTGCTAACACACTCTTTCTTCACACGGCTCATCTTGACCGTTACATGAGTGCCGCAGAGACGGTCATTGACGCAGCACAAAAAGATAAATCGGTTTGGAGTAGACTCACTGATAACGAAAACGTGAAGCAATCTTTAAGACGTTTTGCACGGTTAGCATTTCGCAGGCCTCCCACTGATATGGAAATGGATTCTTATTTGAGTCATTACCAAACACAAAAAACCAAAGGTAAGAATGACAAGGAGGCGCTCGGCACTGTCATGAAAGTGATTCTTGTATCTCCTAATTTTTTATTGAAGGCGGAGCAACTCTCTTCAGTGGGTAAGGACACTAGGGTAGGGCAATACGATATGGCATCCAGACTATCTTATTTTTTGTGGGCCTCGGCCCCGGATCAGGAACTTTTGTCTTTAGCTGATAAAAAACAGCTCCATGATACCAAGACAATTCGAGATCAGATCTTAAGGATGCTAAAAGATTCGAGGAGTGAATCTCTGGGCCGCATCTTTGCCAGCGAGTGGTTGAGCACCGATGATGTGGGGCCACGAATTCGCAAGGATCCGATCGATAATCCCTGGTGCACAGAAACGCTCATGGCTGCGATGAGGGAGGAAACATCTCTGTTCTTTCATTCATTGGTCATGAAGAATGATCCGATCGAGCGCCTCATAGATTCGAATTATACTTTCCTGAATGCTGAATTGGCAGAATATTACAGGGTCCCGAACATTGAAGGCAAACACATGCGTCGGGTAAAAATTAATACGAGGCAGAGGGGAGGGATCTTAGGGCACGCGAGTGTTCTGGCGACGACTTCGTTCCCTCACCGGACCAGCCCGGTCCTGAGAGGGACTTGGATACTTACCACATTACTTGGGACACCACCTCCCCCTCCTCCTCCTGATGTTCCTGAGATTGAAGTTGGTGGTGGACGGCGCGCAGTTTCGACTCTTCGTGAGAAGCTTGAAGTTCACCGAGATTCGAAGCGTTGCGCTGGCTGTCATTCGCAGATCGATCCGCTCGGCTTTGCTTTGGAAAATTATTCTGAGTTTGGGCGTTGGCGTAATGGTGTTGATAATCGCGGTGAATTGCCAAATGGTGCCCGTTTCCGTGGTCCTCAAGGTTTAAAGATGGCCCTCATTGATACGCGGCTAGATGATTTGGGTAAGCAACTCATTCGTAAAATGCTTTCATACGCGCTCGGCCGCCAGCTCGAGTATTATGATGAGGCCGTGGTCAGGGAGATCGCTGAACGGCTCAAAGGTTCTGGCTATCCTCTCAAGGATATGGTATTGGAGATTGGCTTAAGTTACCCCTTCACTACTAAAAGAGTGCCTGCCGAACTTTCAAATAAAACGAATTCATAGACAAGATGATCAATTCAAATAGAAGGACCTTCCTTCGCGGAGTCGGCGCCGTTTTGGCCTTGCCGGCACTAGAAAGTTTTGGAGCTGACTCATCGAATAAGGCCTTTGGTCATCCCAATAATAGGCTCGCCTATATTTATTTCCCCAACGGTTCCGCGACCGGTTCCTGGAAACCGAGGAAGGTCAGTGATGATGGGAAACTCTTGCAGTTGAATCAATGGATGGAACCTCTCGAGGAGCACCGATCCGATCTTATCATTACTGGTAAGTTGTGGACTCCACGAGGGAACGGCCATGCGGCGGGAACGGCGACCTGGCTCACTGGAGGCTCTTATGATGGGCACAAAAATGATGCTGGCGGTATTTCAGTGGACCAGATAGCGGCACGTCATTTTGAAAAGGACACTCCACTCCCATCACTAGAATTGAGCACTTCGGGTCAGGGAAGTTTTTCGGGAAGTTTGCCGAGGAATTGTCTTTCCTGGGTAGATAGGGATGTGCCTGCTGCTCGTGAGACCGTCCCGAGAGCAGTCTTTGATAAGCTCTTTCGCAGAGCCGAGGAAGGGTTCCTTGATAGGAGTGTCATTGATCTGGTCAATGACCAGTCCAAATCGCTGAAACGCAGGACCAGTGTCGCTGATGGTCGTAAGATTGATGAGTACCTCGATGCGGTCCGATCCATTGAGAGAAGATTTGAATTTGCCGAAAAAAACAGTCAAAGGATCGCCGCTGATAAGGCTTTAACGGATACACTCTCTAGACCCGATCCCGGGATTCCTTCAGATCACCAGGAGTACGTGCGACAAATGCTTGAACTTATGGCTCTGTCATTCTGGTCAGGCGCTACCAAAGTATCCTCATTCATGTTGGACCACGGTCAGAGCAATCGTTACTTCAATTTTATTCCCGGTGTAAAAGGGACCTGGCATGCTTTATCTCATTGGAAGGACTCCAGCGGCAGGACGGAGGATGATGACGGGATCACTTCGTGGGATGATGTGGGCACTAAAAAACAGATGTACAATGCAGTGACTCGTTGGCACCATGCGCAGTTGGCCTGGTTCCTTAGTAGGCTCAAAGGTCTCAAGGACAGTGACGGGGTCAGTGTCCTTGACCGTTCCATGATAATGTATGGATCAAGTATAGCTGATGGGCACGAGCA
>SHBV01000063.1 GCA_004211885.1 Verrucomicrobiaceae bacterium | reverse complement strand
CGAGCCAATCGCTCTCGGACCGGCATAGGGCCGCTTCTGCTAGCGGAATCATTTCTTGGTCGTCTCTGAGTGAGTCGAAAGCGCTTAGGATTGCATTGTTTGTCATTGACTGCATCCACATGCGTTTAATGACTTTGTCTGCTCCTGCCACTTGCATCACGTAGCGAAAGATTAGTTCTCCTTCTCTACCGGCATCGCAAGCGTTGATGATAGTTTCTACTTCTTTCTTTTTGATTAAGCGTTTCAGTAGATTCAATCTGCTTTCACTTTTTGCGATGGGTTGTAGCTCGAACTTTTCAGGTATGACTGGTAGGTGTTTGATTCCCCATGGAAGTTTTTTGCCATTTGGTCCTGATGGCATTTTTAATTCAACGAGATGTCCAACGGCTGAAGAAATTAATGCATTATCGCTTTCGAAGTAGGTGTTTCTATCTTTGCCCCTTTTCTCAAATTTGCCTAATTCCTTGGATAATACTCGAGCAAGGTCAGTGGCGACGCTTGGTTTTTCAGCAATTATGAGAGTTTTTGACATCTTAAGAAGCCGAACCTAGGACGGAATTCTAGGATTTTTCAAACAGGTTTCTTCAGATATTTAATTTTTTTTATATCGGAAGGTAGATGAGAGGGGGCAGTAAGTGGGGTTTTATGATGATGAAAACCCTAGAAAACAAGACACTTCTATATCATTTTCCGGTCGATATAACCAATGAGTCTGATGAGAATCCCTCTCCTATTTTTTTTCGTAGAGAAAGCTTTCGGCTAAGAACAAGAGCTTAGAATGTTTCGAACTTCGCGTTTTAACGAATAGTGGCGATTGATTTTGAGATCATTGCCTCGGTTACTTTGTCAGTGAGTTCGGGCTTTCCTAACTCATGAAGAGCAACAAAACGGATCTGACCATTTTTGAACTTTTTGTCAGCTCTCATAATTTTTAATATCGAATCTGTAGATATTTCTTTATCTAAAGTGATAGGTAAATTGAATTTTATGAGGGCGGTTTTTATGCGGTCGCTTTGCTCTGAAGAAAAATTAAAGAGTTCAGATGAAATGAAATTTGCACATATTAGCCCTAAGCTAATTGCTTCGCCGTGCAGGAATTCTCCATAACCTCCTGCTGCTTCTATGGCATGACCGATGGTATGCCCGTAATTGAGGTGGGCTCTTGTCCCGAGGATTTCCTTTTCATCCTCTTCCACTACTCTTGCTTTTATCTGTACGTTTTTTGCTATTAATGAATCCAGATTTGAGGCCCCCTTTACATTCATTATTTCTTCAAGCATGTCACCGTCGCGGATCGCGGCGTGTTTAATTGCTTCGGCAAAACCTTCATTAAATTCTCGATCTGGCAATGTTTGCAAAGTCGTAGTGTCTGCTATTACGAGTTTTGGTTGATGGAATGCTCCGATTAGATTTTTCCCCTCAGGCGCATTGACTCCTGTCTTTCCTCCTATCGAACTATCGACTTGAGAGACAATGGTTGTGGGTATTTGAATTAATGGAATCCCACGATAAAAAACGGATGCTACTAATCCAGCTAGATCGCCGATGACGCCTCCACCAAGAGCGACCACAAAGCTGTGCCTGTCATGTCCTGCTACTATCATATTTCGGCATATTTCTTCAACCTGCGATAGTGATTTACTAGATTCGCCAGCGGGAACGGTGACCTGATCACTTTTCATTCCGGCACTATGGAGTGATTGTTGGACCTGCTTCGCATAGAGTGGAGCGACATTGGAATCGGATATTATTACACATCGTTGAAGGCTCACCAGTTCTGCGATTTTTTTTCCGCAATCATCGAGAATGTTCTGGCCAACAATTATTTCATAATTGTTGGGAGGGCTCAGATTGACCCGTATTGATGTTGGGGAGCTATTCATTATCGGGCAGAATTATCAGATCAGCGATCTTTTCAATTGCTAAATTTGGATCGTCTTTCTTTTCAAGGCAAACGTTTTGAAATCCCTTTTCCCGTTTAAACCATGTCATTTGTCGTTTTGCATAGTTTCTAGAGGATTGTTGTATCGAATCGATGCACTCTTCTTGAGATATTTTTCCCTCTAAGTGGAGCCGAGTCTCCTGAATGCCGATTGCCTTTTCCGCCGTGCCCGAAATATTTTCTGGCAATGAGTTAATTTCATTAATGAGGCCATCCTTAACCATTTGTTCGACCCTTACATTGATTCGGTCGTAAAGTTCTTGCCTTGGACGTTGCAATACAATGCCATTAAATTTGGGATTACGGTTTTCCCATTCGTTTTTAATTTCTGACATTGGTCTATTTGCAAGGATGCTAATTTCTACTGCGCGGGTAACGTATCTTCTGTTTTTTAAATTGATCTTGGAGGCTCCCACAGGATCGCATTCCTCCAATCTGCTTATTAATTCTTCATGACTCATTTTATTGAGGTTCTCTCGCAGTTCATGATTGGCTGGCGGGAGGTTTGATAGTCCATGAGTGAGGCTTTTTATGTAGAGGCCGCTCCCGCCCACTATGATTGGTGTTTTACCTCTATCAGAAATATCTTTGATCTGATGATTTGCCATTTCTGAATAGCGAGCGGCATTACAATCCTCTTGCAGTTCTAGGGCCCCATATAGATGATGTTTAATCTGATCTAATGCTATTTGTTCGGGGGAGGCTGTAACTATTTTAATTCCTTTGTATATTTGGAAAGCATCAGCATTCACTATTTCGCCGCCAATGTTTTTGGCAATAGAAAGAGCTATGGAACTTTTTCCAGTTCCGGTTGCGCCAACCAAGTATAGCGGCAACATGGGATTTAATGCTTATAGTAAAAGAGCTTTTAATCCGAGGCCTTGCCTCTGCTCTTGGCTCCGTTCACTATGATTTTTCTTCCCATATACTCATGATCGTGTAGTTCCTGAGCTGCTTTCGTTGCGGCGTCAAGATTGTTCATTTCAACAAATGCATAACCCTTTGATCGAGCATTGCGGCTGTGCCTGACAACTTCAGCGCTTCTGACGTCACCGAATTTTTCAAATAACTCAATAAGATTTTCGTCACTTGTCTGGTATGAAATGTTACCAACATATAATCTTTCAGAAGTGACTGGTATCTTTTCTGGAGGATGTGACTGCCGAGTTTGATTTCTATTTGGGGTGGCTCTTTTTTTAGAGCTGTTCCTGTTCTGAGGTCTTTGCTTCTTATTGTTCTTAGTCTTTTTTCCACCTAATCCGATAAGATTTAAAAGTCTTTGGAATAGAGATTTTTTCTTAGGCTTTCTGGGGACTTTTTGTTTTACGAATCTGCGATTCCTGCGAGGATTTGATCCTGAGTTGCGGTTGCGGTTGCGGTTGCGGTTGTTGCGGTGGCCAGATTGTCTT
Organism: Verrucomicrobiaceae bacterium; assembly: GCA_004211885.1. Lineage (GTDB taxonomy): Bacteria > Verrucomicrobiota > Verrucomicrobiia > Verrucomicrobiales > DEV007 > EC70. The sequence continues at coordinate 12,973 of SHBV01000063.1, read as the reverse complement.
GATTCTGCCATAATATTTTTCTGTGGGTTGCGTATTGTTTTTGGTTTGGCAGGAGGTCTGGAATGTTGCTGAATGTAGCAATTACTTTTGCTGTCTTTTCGAGATCGCAGCCGATTTCCCTTAACGCTTTCGCTAGTTTCTGCCGTTTATTGTTATTTTGAAAGCTACTATGACTCGTAGCGTTCTTCACGTAGATGTTTGCCAGTTTACCTCTTTGGAAAAATGCTGAGGGTATTGATAATGTTACAATGGAGTTCATTGTGAGGATCCTAGTGATTTAGCTTTCTGATTGAACATAGTCAGAGAGCGCATGCCAGCAAGGTCTTTTAAAAATATCCAGAGAGCCCAAATTTATATTTGAAGTAATTTTAGTCCTCTAATTTACATTGCGGCATTGGTTTATCGGTAAATTCTGTTTTTTTGCTGTTTTCTTGTGGATATTGGTTGGAACCAATTGTTGCACTGAGGCTTACGATAGTTAAGTTTACTAAAATTTTAAAAATGCGAAGTCTTTTCAGGTTTTATCATGTTTTACCGGTGTTATTTCTATATGTTTTTATGGGATTGGGTCCAGTTGATCAGGCCATGGGAAATCAGAAATTTGATGTGGATTCATATATTGTTGTTGATTTGCATTCGAAGAAAATTCTGTCGGCCCGTGAGACAAACAAAAAACGCCAAGTGGCTAGTTTGACTAAGATTGCAACAGCAGTTGTAGTTTTGGACTGGGCCAAGGCCACAGGCACTGACCTTAGTCAGAACATAATTATTCCTCAGAGCGCTTTGTCCATTGGGGGGCCAAATCAATTAAGGCTTAGGCCAGGTGATCAGGTCAGTATTCGTGATGCTCTTTACTGTTCAGTGTTAGGATCGAATAATTGGACGGCTGAAGCTTTGGCCTACCATGTCGGAAAAGATTTGCTTGTGCGGGGTGGTAAAAGCGGAGACTCCGTTAAGGAATTTGTAAAGCACATGAATGCTTTAGCTACAGAGCACGGTTCCAAATACACAAGGTTCATCAATCCGCACGGGATGGACCATCAGGGTAAGGTCCCTTATTCGACTGCGGGCGATGTTGCACGCTTGACGATTTACGCAATGGGGAAGGCGGCCTTTTCTTTTATTTGTTCACAGGCAGAGAGGAAAGTGTCTATCGTGTCTGTAGGCGGAAGGAAAGAGTTCATTGTTAAGAATACAAACAAGATTTTAAACGTTGATGGGATTGATGGAGTGAAGACTGGATTAACATCTAGGGCCGGGCCTTGTCTGGTTGTTACTGCGGCAAAGCAACCCATCGTTAGTGAGCTTGCTAACGGTAATAAACAAGTGACTCCACGGCGTCTCGTTGTTGTTGTGCTTGGGGCTTCGGATCGTTTTGGGGCAGCGCGTTCTCTTCTTTTAAGGGGGTGGCAAAAATTTGAAACGTGGAACCGTAGTGGGAGACAGATCCTTGACCGGTCTGAACTTTTATTAATGCCGAAAGAATAACGTGCGTTTATACGTATTTACTGCTCAATTCAAACACTAAACAAGAACCCACAAAGCTTATGGACCAACTGATCCAACTGTTACAAGGAAACGCACGGCATAGCATTGCTGATTTGTCTGATCTGATGAATTTGTCAGAGGCAGAGGTCGAGTTAAAGATTGCGGAATTGGAAGATTCAGGCGTCATATTAGGCTATGCCGCTGTAGTTGATTCCGATAAGCTTAGTGATGGGGGTGGGGTTTCTGCTTTCATTGAAGTGAAGCTCACGCCAGAGAGGGGCGGGGGATTTGATAGACTGGCTGCTAGGATTGCAAAGTTTGATGAGGTCGAAAGTTGTATGCTTATGAGTGGGGGTTATGACCTTTCAGTGGTCATAAGTGGTAGTTCTTTAAATGAAGTAGCAAGTTTTGTTGCTGAAAAATTGAGTACGCTTGAGGGAGTAATTTCAACGGCTACCCATTTTCAGCTCAAAACCTATAAATCCAATGGTTTCTTGGCCAGAGTTGAGAGTTCGGGGCAAAGATTGCCAGTGAGCCCTTAACTGTTTGTAACCGCATTCGTACGAGGTAGATTCATGTCGCTAAGTAACAAGCTTTCTAATCAAGTAAAGAACATTCCCAGATCTGGGATTCGTGATTTCTTTGAGCTTGTGCTAGGTAGAGATGATGTAATATCGCTCGGAGTAGGAGAGCCGGATTATTCGACTCCTTGGCACATTAGAGAGGCTGCCATCTATTCACTTGAAAAAGGTGAGACGAGTTATACTTCGAACTTAGGATTAGAGAAATTAAGGGAATCCATTGGGCGTTATGTTTCTCATTGTTTTGAAATCGACTACGATTCGAGTTCTGAAATTTTGGTCACGGTAGGAGTTTCCGAAGCGCTTGACTTGGCGTGCAGAGCTTTAATTAATCCAGGAGACGAAGTGATATATCACGAGCCTTGTTACGTTTCCTATGACCCTAGCATTCGTTTGGCTTATGGAGTTCCAGTTCCCGTCTCTGCAACTGTTGAGGATGGGTTTTCAGTGAAGGCAGAAGAGATTGAAAAGTTAGTAACTCCTAATACCAGAATAATAATATTAAATTTCCCAACTAATCCGACCGGAGCAGTCATGGAGAAAGGGGAACTCCAGAAGATAGCAGATATCTGTATAGCGAATGATCTGATAGTTATCACTGATGAAATATACAGTGAGTTAGTTTATGATGATGAATATAAGCATGTTTCAATCGCCTCGCTTTCCGAGATGAAGGATCGCACAATTCTTTTGCATGGTTTTTCGAAGGCCTATGCAATGACCGGTTTCCGCCTCGGTTATTCATGTGCTCCTCCTGAGATTACTGAGGCGATGATGAAGATTCACCAATATTCTATGTTATGCGCGCCGATAACAAGTCAAGTGGCTGCTATTGAAGCTTTAGAGAATGGTTCAAAGGCGGTAGAGAAAATGCGACAAGACTACAAAAAGCGTAGAGACCTGATAGTTAGAGAATTCAATGATATGGGTTTGCCATGTAATTTGCCAGGCGGAGCTTTCTATGCATTTCCTGATATCAGAGGGACAGGGCTTACGAGTAAAGAGTTTGCATCTGCATTACTAGAGAGTCAGAACGTTGCGGCTGTGCCAGGCGATGCTTTTGGGGTAAGTGGTGAAGGTTTTTTGAGGTGTTGCTATGCCGCTGATGTAAAATTAATTAAATCCGCCTTGAATGGGTTTCGAAAGTTTCTTGCAGATATTAAGTGATGAACGTTCTGGGTCAGGACCAGTTAAGCGAAGAGGATGGAGCAAGAAAGACGCTGGCTCATGTTTTGCCGATAGTGACCTTTTTGGGACTAATGGCCCTAGTTCCTTTGTTGGAAATATTTGGTTTTGTTGTTGAGAATGATGAGATGTTTCCTTGGTACCGCCATGCACCAGAGCAGTGGCTTTATCCTGTGCAGGTGATTGTTTGCTTGTTTCTTATAAAGAAGTACTGGAAAAAGTATGACTTTGCTCCTCTTCGCGGAATGATTTTTGCGGCTTTGATGGGAGTTGTTGGAATACTCGTTTGGATAATGCCAGGCTATTTGTTTGCTGAGATGGATATGGATGAGGGCTGGTGGAATTTTTTTGGTTTTACTGCTCGAGAAGGGGGCTTTGACCCTACCCAATTAGCTGGTGCAGATACATTCATGTATTGGCTCATAGTTGTTCTTCGTTTTGTGAGAATGGTCGTAGTTGTTGCTATTATAGAAGAGGTTTTCTGGAGAGGTTTTCTCATGAGATACTTTCTTGATAAGGATGGGAATTACTGGGAACAGCCATTTGGAAAGTTTTCATTAAAAACTTATGCTCTGATTACCATTCTTTTTATGGTTGTTCATTCTCCCGCAGATTATTTTGGTGCTTTTATTTATGGTAGCATTGCGTATTGGGTTGCTGTGCGCACTAAAAGTTTGGCAGCATGTGTTCTAATGCATTCAGTGGCGAATTTTCTTCTTGGTTGTTACGTTATGGCTACTGGAGAATATGGATACTGGTAACGATGAAGATTGGAATAGCTCAATTAAATAATATTGTAGGTGATCTGCCAGGTAATGCTGAAGCTATTGTTTCAGCGTATAATCAATTAGTCGCTAAAGGAGCAGATGTTGTAATAACTCCTGAACTGTCACTGACTGGCTATCCCCCAAGAGATTTGGTGTTTAAATCGACTTTTGTTCCAAGGAACCTGGAGACTCTTGACGGCATCATGGAAAAGGTGGGGTCCGTTCCTTTGCTCGTTGGGTATGTTGATTTCAACACGGAGGATGCTGGTAAGCCTTTCGAAAATGCAGTGGCGGTGCTTCAAGATGGGAATAAAACAGATAAGATTATCAAGTGCCTTTTGCCTACATATGATGTTTTTGATGAGGCTCGGTATTTTCAACCATCGAAAGAAGTTAAGCCTATAATGCTATCTGGGTTAAGTGTTGGAGTGACAATTTGTGAAGATGTTTGGAGTGAGGACTTTTTGCCATCAAATTTATACGTTAAGGATCCGGCCGGCTCTTTAGCTGAGCAAGGAATCGATGTTCTTCTTAATCTTAGCGCATCGCCATTTCATTCTGAAAAACCAAAAGAACGTCATTCCATGCTTTCTTTTCTAGCTCGAAGAATTGGTGTTCCAGTTATTTATTGCAATGCAATTGGAGGCAATGATCAATTGGTTTTTGATGGTAACTCAATAGGGTATTCATCCGGAGGAGAAGTGATAACGCAGTGCTGCGGTTTTTGTGAGTGTTTAGAAATTGTAGACACGGAGGCTGGGACTAAGGCGTATCAAGCTCCGGACAGGCTTGAAGAATTGCACGATGCATTGGTTTTGGGGTTGAGGGATTATATTCGTAAGTGCGGTTTTAAAAAAGTTGTCATTGGACTGAGCGGAGGAATTGATTCGGCGTTGACTGCGGCCTTGGCTGCTGCGGCGCTGGGGCCGGAGAATGTTCTTGGAGTTACGATGCCTAGTGAATTTAGTTCCTCTGGCAGTGTTGATGATTCTGAAATTCTTGCAAAGAATCTTGGAATTGCTTTTGAGAAAATTTCGATAGGGAAATCTTTTGAGTCTTTGAAAGATGATCTCAGCTCAATTTTTAGTGAAGAAGAAGAAGATATAACCGAAGAAAATATGCAAGCCAGACTAAGAGGATTGCTGCTAATGTCTATATCCAACAAGAAGGGGTGTTTACTTTTAACCACAGGCAACAAAAGTGAACTGGCTGTTGGTTATTGTACTATCTATGGGGACATGTGTGGAGGGCTTGCGGTCATTAGTGATCTTCCGAAAATGACTGTTTATGAATTGTCTAGATGGATAAATCGTGAAGGAGAGATTATTCCTCAGAATACCATTGATAAGCCTCCTAGCGCTGAACTGAGGCCTGACCAGAAGGATCAGGACACATTGCCTGAGTATGAATTGCTTGATCAAATATTGGAAATGTATATTGATGAGGCTTTGAGCGTGTCTGACATTATTGATAAAGGTTATGACAAGAAAACTGTGAATTGGATTTCCAGAAGAGTTGACTTGAATGAATGGAAGAGAGGTCAATCTGCGCCTGGCCTGAGAGTCACATCGAAAGCGTTTGGGATAGGGCGTCGAATTCCTATTGCCCAGAATTTCCGTGGCTAAGGTAGTGGCTTGACCAAAGAGCCCACAGCGCAGATGGTTTGAATATGCTTGATCCTTGTGAGTTTTCTAACCAGCAGCTTCGTGACTTAGTTCCCTATGAGCCAGGTAAGCCTATAGAGGATGTTGCGCGGGAGCTTGGAATTGATCCTGATGACATTATTAAATTAGCATCTAATGAGAATCCATTAGGGCCATCGCCTAAAGCAGTTGAGGTAATGAAACGTGCTGCTGATCAAGTCAATATTTATCCGGATGGTGGGGGTTGGAAGTTGCGAAATGCGATTGCAGAGAAATTCTCTCTCAGTATGGATAATGTTGTTTTAGGCAATGGGTCTAATGAGATTATAGAATTTGTTGGTCATGCATTCCTTAGCCCAGGAGATCAAATAATTGCAGCTGAACATGCTTTTGTTGTTTATAAGTTAATGGCAACTCTTTTTGGGGCGGAAACTATTGAGGTTCCTGATCCTGGATTTGTCCATGATTTAGAGGCAATGGCTGATGCAGTGACGGAACGGACTAAGGAAATTTTCATAGCTAATCCGAATAATCCGACAGGGACCCTCGTCACTCAGGATCAAATTGACCATTTCATGGATCGTGTTCCTGACCACGTCATTGTTATTTTTGATGAGGCTTATTATGAATTTTTAGATACTCCCCCTGATACATTAAAGTATGTTCGTGAAGGTCGTAACGTGGTGGTAATGCGTACCTTTTCTAAAATACAGGGACTCGCAGGATTGAGGATTGGCTATGGCCTTGCTCCTTCAGCTCTGGCTTCTGTTTTACAGAAAACACGACAACCCTTTAATGCAAATCACTTAGCACAAGAGGCAGCATTGGCTGCTCTTTCTGATGAAGAGCATCAATTTCGCACAAAGACGATCACTGATGAGGGGCGTCAATTCCTTCAAAAATCCTTTGATGAGATGGAGCTCGAATATTTACCAAGTTTTGCAAACTTTGTATTGGTTAAGGTCGGAGACGGAGATGCAGTTTTTGATGCTTTGCTTCGCAAGGGGGTAATAGTGAGAGCAATGCGAAGTTATAAATTACCTGAATGGGTAAGGATATCTATTGGCAAAAAAGAGGAAAATCAGCGCTGTGTGGAATTATTAAAAGAGGTCATTCTTGGCTAATAAATTATAACGTGGAAGATACTATTGTTGCGATAGCTAGTCCCCCAGGTCAGGGAGCAGTGGCTATTTTGCGAGTTTCTGGGTCAGAGTCTATCCCTATTGCAAAGAGGGTTTTTAGACCAAAAAACCCCCAAGCTAAGTGGCTGCCTCGAGCTATTTTACTGGGGACTATCGTTAATTCTGACGGTGAAATAATGGACCAAGTGCTGTTGAGTGTTTTTATTGGTCCAGCAAGTTACACGGGTGAGGATATTGTGGAAATTACATGTCACGGGGGTGCACTTGTTACTCAGGCTGTATTGGATACGATAATTTCAGCCGGTGCTAGGCTTGCGGACCCAGGAGAATTTTCAAAGAGGTCTTTCTTGAATGGCAAAATGGATTTGACGCAGGCTGAAGCGGTGATGGACCTTATTAGTGCCAAAACGACGTTAGCACTCAGGGCTGCGAATAGTCAATTAGAAGGACAGCTAGGGAATCGTATCAGTGAGATAAAACAGAGCCTACTTGCTAATTTGGCTCACATTGAAGCCTATATTGATTTTCCTGAAGAGGACATTGATCCTGAAGCAAATGAATCAATAATGCGAAATCTTGTAATTTTATCCTCGAGTATTGGGAATTTAATTAAAACTGCAGAGCAGGGTAGGATTCTTAGGGAAGGGTTGCATGTTGTTATATCGGGTCCGCCTAACGCGGGAAAATCCAGTTTACTTAACTCTTTGCTGGGATATGAGCGAGCAATAGTAAGCGATCTTGCTGGGACCACTAGAGACACGATCGAGGAGATGATTAACTTGAAGGGAATACCGGTAAGATTAACTGACACAGCTGGGATTAGAGAAGTCGAGGAATCAATCGAAAGTGAAGGGGTGCTCAGAGCTAAGCGTGAACTCAATCGTGCCGATTTAGTTTTGGTTGTTGTTGATGCGACGATAGATAAAAAAGAAAACGAAAGGATTGAATTTACTTCTAGTGATGAGCTCAATCATATAAAGGTATTTAATAAGGCTGATTTAGGGATCCATAATTCCTACAAAAGAGAAGATGGCGTGCGAATTTCTTGTTTGGATGGGGCAGGAATTGAATCGTTGGTAGGATTGATTGTTGAGTCATGCTTAGGAGAAAATGACCATTTTTCTAAAAATTTAATAGCGGTCAATTCAAGGCACAGGGCATGCTTAGAGAACTCTCAATCGAATTTAAATAATGCTATTAACGCCTTGAAGGAAAGTGTTGAACCTGAGTTTGTTTCTGTGGATTTGCGAGAGGCTCTCGATTCTATTGGTGAAATAGTTGGAAAGGCAGACGTGGAAGATCTTTTGGGTGAGATTTTTTCTTCTTTTTGTATAGGCAAATAAATTATTGGCAAACAAAGTGCCCTAAATTTATTTATTAATTTCAGATTAATTTTTTTTAGAATAAGGGGTTACACCTTTCTTGAGGATTAAGTTAGCATATTTTTCAGTGTCCCCACTTGCAATGATTGCAAATGCTGACTCGCTCCTCTCATAGAAACTAAACCGTTCTAATTTTTCTATTTTTAATTCTTTGGTGAAGTGTTTCTGGATGATTTCTGAGTACTCCTTTTCTATAGAGTGATTGGTATCGTCTCCTTCTACTGTGGCCATCATTGTGGCCGGCGAAGCCACAAAATCATCCAATGCAAAAAGTGGTAGAACGGCCTCCAGTAGAGCACTAATTTTCAAACCGTCTGCTCTTATGCATCTTGGGCCTAGGTTCTCTGCAGGGAAGTGTGCATCAGCAAATACGATCTCATCTCCATGCCCCATTAACGATAAGACTTTTAGTAATTCTGGGCTAATTAATGGTGAGATTCCTATTAACATTGAGTTTTTTAGAATTCTTATTTGCCCTGATATTTCATATCAAGGACAGGAGTAAGATGATTAATTAGGATTGGAGATTTTCCATAGGTGATGATCGCTTCGGACATAAAGTGAATCATTGGCTATGGCAGGAGTTCCAAGAATGGTTTCTCCTAATTCAATAGTTCCAGTAATTTTTCCTTCTTTGCCGCTGAGGTCAACCGATTGCAGTAGCCCTTTGCGTTCAGATGCAATGTAGATGTGGCCTTTGCTTGCGACTGGAGATCCACTAAAGGGGCCCTCTAAACGGAGCCTCCACAGTCTTTCTCCAGTCTCTTTTTTTGCCGCATTTAATACTCCGGCACGGTTAATGATAAATATTTTATCATCAACTATGATTGGACTTGCAGTTCCAGGTCGTAATTGAGGCTCTTGCCACAAGATTTCTGGTGTATTATTGTCATTTCTCGGTTTGAGTGCGGTCATTCCATTTGATGGAATGAATAGAGTCGACCCATCCTTTGATGCAACGCTTGAAGGAATGGTGGAGGCCCCTTCACCGTAGGACCATAAAATTTTACCGGACGAAGCCTCAATCGCTGTGACGCCTTCACTTCCCTGTATAGCAACAACATTTTTGCCAACTTTAATGGGTGAGGTCCAATTAGCTTTCTTTGTGCGTGGAAATTTCCAAATGTTGGTTCCTTTATTTAAATCTATTCCTGCAGCAAAAGATTCACTGTCGTTTTCAACTTGAACAATCAGAGTGTCGGATACGATTATTGGAGAGCTTGCCAAGCCAAGGCTATTACTAGCGTTGGGGTAATCTTGCATCAGAGCTCTCATCCATTTTAAGTTTCCATTAAGATCTAGGCAGATGAGATCATTACTCGAATAGAGCGCATAAATGTGCTTGCCGTCACTGGCTGGTGTTGGGGCTGCAACGCATGTTTTTTCATGACAAATGGTTCGACCAGTTGCCCAAAATTCACGAGACCATTGAGTCGTTCCATCATTAGAGTCGAAGCACATTATGTGGAGCCGGCTCTGATCGGTAGTGCTTGCCGCTGTAAGAAAAATTCGGTCGCCAATTATTATCGGGCTAGAAAGACCTCTGCCTGGTAAGCTTTTTTTCCATGTAATATTTTTTTCACTTGAGATGGAAGTGGGTAAATTTGATGACTCAGCGACTCCTCGATGATCTGTTCCTCTGAACTGTAGCCAATCTTCTGCATTAAGTAATTCTATTGATGAGAAGAGACTTAATATTAATAGCAAATTTAATATGGTCTTCATGATTTTGATCTTCTGGGTCTGCGTGTTTGTTTTTCTGATTGGGGAGTAGGCTTGCGATTTGATGCTAAGATGGCTACGCCGCTCTCATTACAGATCCTTAACTGAAATTCCCACTGAACTGTCCATTCCTCCGTCTGTTCATTCTGACAGGCTTTAACAAGTATTGTGTTTTTGCCTTCTTTTAGCTGAATGTTCAATTTGTATTGATCGATGCGCTGACCCCTGTGGTATTCGTCACGCCCGAAAATAAATTTACCGTTCACCCATATCTTCCAAGCATTTTTGCACCCTAGCCGAAGTTCTGCCGTTCTTGAGGATTTTGATTCGAATTCTGTATATGCATAAGCAGTCGTTTCTTTTAGCATTCCAAAGGGTTTATTTAAATCAATTTTGCCAAGAGAATCGGAACTGGAAAGAGGTGTCCACGCAGCTTCCTTTTCTTTTCCCTTATACTTGGCACTGAAATCAATTTCCTCTTCAGGTGGAAAAATTGTTTCAAAACCTTTTCGATCAGTATTATCAAATGGGCCAATTACATTCCATCGCATGAGAAATCCGAAATGTTTAGGTAGATCCACTTCGACGCCAAGTTCTTTAAGAGCTTTGGAGATGGGTTTGACTTGGTTTTCTTCAACCGCTGCATTCAGAGCTTGGCGATATATTAATATCGCTGCTGATTTATTTCCTTCTTTTTTTAATGATGAGGCTTGATTGATGAGTAAAGAGACTGCGTCACGGCGTAGTTCGGGGCTAGGATCATTGAGAAGACCCGGGATCAGAGCTTTCGCAGTCATTGGTTCATTTTTTTTGATTAGCTCGAATGCGAAACGTCTTGCTTTCGGTGGATGTGATTCATCCATGAAATATTCACCGAGTGGATCAATTGCTGTTTGTCCTGATTTTTCCAGATTCTTGGCAATTACTTCTGCTGCAGAGCGTAGCCAGTTAGAAGCGATTGGGCTAGCTTGGTCCATAGCATCAAAAACCATCATTAAGGAGGCAATGTCTGCACTTGCAGTGATTTTTGACCATGCTTGAGCGGCTTCGCTATTACCTTTTCCTTCGGAGCCAACTGCTAAAATGGTTTCTATGGAATCCGTAGAAGCGCGAAGGAAAGTTGATGAAGTGAATAGCAATATGAGAGCCAAAGTCCTTTTCATGATTTAATATTACTTATTTAATAGGGTAAAGATCAAGCACGACGATGTTGAATTAATCAATAGTCTGGTCAATATATAATTATGTCTCAAAAATGTTTAAGTTTGGCAACGCGGCGTCATTTTATTAAATCATCAGGAATTGTTGCAAGTGCAGCTCCGTTTGTTACTTCTGGGCTGTTAGCAAATCCTCCTAGTGAACGGTTAAGGCATGCTAGTTTTGGAGCGAGCGGAATGGCCGGTGCGGATATTGGATCTCTTTCAAGGAGTAAGCATTTTGAATTGACAGCAGTAGCTGATGTGGATTTGAAAAGGGCAGAAGGAATTCGCAAAAGATTTCCAAAAGCAAAGTTTTATCAGGACTGGCGTGAGCTCTTGGACAAAGAAAGTAAAAACATTGATTCGGTCAATGTATCCACACCCGACCATATGCATGGTCCGATTGGACTAGCAGCAATGGATTTGGGAAAGCATTGCTATGGGCAAAAACCATTAGCGCATAATCTACGGGAGTGCCGAGCAATGACTGAGATGGCAAGAACGAATAAGCTTATGACCCAAATGGGCATTCAGATTTCCTCAGCTTTTACAGAAAGGTTAGTAGTGAGTTTGGTTCAGAGCGGAGCAATAGGAAAGGTTACTAGGGTCCATTCTTTTTCAAGCAAGAAGTGGGGGGATATGGGGCCTGTGCCTCAGAAAGAAGATAAAATTCCTGAAGGTTTTGATTGGGATCTTTGGTTGGGTGTTGCTAAACATAGGCCATACATTGCAGGCTATTACCATCCAGGGAACTGGCGCAAGAGGCGAGATTTTGGAACGGGAACATTTGGTGATATGGGATGCCATATTTTTAGCGGTTGGTACCGTTCATTAGGTCTAACTTCACCTTTGTCGGTAGTCTCTCATGGGCCAGCTTCTAACGAGCACAACTGGGCAATCAATGCAAAGATTGATTATGTTTTTCCATCAACTAAATATACGAAGGACGGGAACGTTTCAGTTACGTGGTATGATGGTAATGAGAGGCCGCCGAAAGATGTGGCAGATTTGGTAAATGGTAAGGTCCCAGGACAAGGAAGTATTATCATTGGCACTGAAGGAGTGTTGTTGGCTCCTCATATGTCTACGCCGACCCTTTATCCTGGTCAGAAATATGAAGGTTTCAAGTACCCAAAGCTGGAGCCGAGGGATCATTACATGGAATATGTAGATGCGGCACGGGGAGCTAGCGGCAAAAAACCTTCAGCGAATTTTGATGATTATTCGGGACCATTAACTGAGACAGTTTTACTTGGTTGTTTGGCAACACTCTTTCCAGGAGAAAAACTTGATTGGGACACTGAAAAACTCAAGGTTACTAACAACGTGAAGGCAGACCTTCAGGTTGGTAGGGATTATCGGGACGGGTGGAAGCCAAAAGCGATTATCTAAGTCTGATGGTTTTGGGAATCAAACCCAACGAACATCGAATTCCCCGTTTTGAGGGGAAATACAGCTATAACACTCATCTGACAGAAAACCCTGAGAGACTCAATTCTCTCTATGCTTTCTCTATATCTCAGTGATGGTGGATGAGGGATTCTTTGTTTCAGTAAATCTCAGTGTTTCTCGGGGAAATTGGGAGAACAGTGGGATGGAGTTGAGAATCCTCTGAACTTCTATAAATCCAATCATGAAAAAGCCACATCATTGAGAATGAAGCAATTTATATACCCAATTCCCTTGTTTCTTTTCCTCCTGATCACACATTGCAGTGGGGTTGATTATTACATCGATTCGGTGAACGGATCAGATAACAATGACGGTCTCTCGATGCGCAAGCCTTGGAAGTCGCATATGAAAGCAGAGACAGCATCACTGGCGGCGGGAGATGTAGTCCACTTCAAGAAAGGATCTGCATTCT
>SHBV01000062.1 GCA_004211885.1 Verrucomicrobiaceae bacterium | reverse complement strand
TATGAGACACGTGAGAATTATGACGCTGTGAGAAAGGAAGGAGGAGGTTTCAGTGGTCTATTTTCAATTCTTCTTAAGAATCCTAATGATAATAGTCCTGCGTTTTATGATTCGTTAGAGCTATGTAAGGGGCCTAGTTTGGGTGTGGAATTCACAATAGTTTGCCCATACACATTACTTGCTCATTATGAAGAGTTGGATTGGTGTGAAGATCTGGGAGTTTCACGGTGGCTACTGCGTGTGAGTGTTGGGCAGGAGCCTTATGAATATATTCGTGGCCGATTTGAAAAAGCCTTAGACAATATTACCCAATATTAGAGGTCCCATAATTGGCATTAAATTATCTACCAATTAATAAAAATGGATGCGGGGGTAGGATTTGAACCTACGACCTCCAGGTTATGAGCCTGACGAGCTACCGAACTGCTCTACCCCGCACTTTTATAATGGCGATGGTTAGGCTGTATTCAACTTTAAATTACCGCTAAGTGAAAAAGTTTGTGCGATTTTAAAGGATGGAGGTGCAAAAGGACCTAATAGTTTAATTGAGTCAAGTTTTTCGGTATGAATTTACCTGATTTACGGATGAGTTTATTATCAAACCAAATTTCTCCTCCGCCGTAATCAGGCCGTTGAATGCACACCATGTCCCAGTGAACCTGACTCCGGTTACCATTATCCGCAATGCCTTCATATGCTTGGCCGGGAGTGAAATGAAAGCTGCCTGCAATTTTTTCATCAAATAAGATGTCTCGCATAGGTTCTTTGATTTTTGGGTTAAAGCCAATAGCGAATTCTCCAATGAATCTTGCCCCAGCATCAGAATCCAATATTTTGTTTATAGCTTTATTATTGTTGGCTGTTGCTTTGACTATCTTGCCCTTTTCGAATGTGAGTTGAATGTCATCAAAAGAAATTCCCTGGTAAATTGTAGGTGCATTGTAGCTTATTACGCCTTCGACAGAATTCTTGACTGGTGCGCTAAAACATTCGCCATCGGGTATGTTGTGAGTTCCTCCACAAGCGATCGCTTTCAGGCCCTTCATCGAAAACTTCAAATCAGTGCCATTTCCTTTAATATGAACTTTGTTCGTTTTAGACATTAATGATTCGAGCCTTTTCATCGCAGGAACTAATTTCTTGTAATTAAGTAGGCACACTTCAAAAAAGAAATCTTCGAAAGCTTCAGTGCTCATGCCGGCTTGTTGTGCCATTGCAGGATGCGGCCATCTGAGTACGCACCATCGAGTTTTATTGACTCGATAATTTTGAACAGCGCGCATTTTTTTCATAGCTAGAGCCATGTCCTTAGATGGGACATCCGCATTTTCGGTAATATTGTGACTTCCGCGAAGTGCTATGAAGGCGTCCATTTGTTTCATTTGGTGCATCGAATATTTAGCCAAGCTATCGTATTGCTTTTCTGTTCCTCCCTTAAGTAGCTCTCTTCCAATTCGAGCGCTATGGAGATTAACAAATGGTTGGGCTCCTGCCTTTCTAATTGCTCTTATTAATGCAATTGGAACTGCTTCAGGAATATCATACGCGTCAATCAATACGTTGTCTCCTCGTTTCACTGAGGTTGAATAACGGACGAGTTGAGTGGCGAGCTGATCTATACGTGGGTCGTGCATGATTTTCTAAGTGGTAATAGATTAAATGGGAAGTGAAATGTATAGCATTTCTCTATAGCTAATATAATTAAATTATCTTCTATTTATTCATATTTTCGAAGTTGCATTAGTGGATCGGGGAGATTCAAGTGAGACTGTCCTGAAGTATTCATCAAAATTTAATCTAGCAGACTTAAATCCCTCACAGCGGGAGGCCGTGAGGCAGATCCATGGGCCAGTTCTTATTCTGGCCGGTGCAGGAACAGGGAAAACTAGGACTGTGATTTCTAGGGTTTCTCATATGATTGATGCCGGTATATCTCCCAGTCATATTTTGGCTGTAACTTTTACTAATAAGGCTGCCAATGAAATGCGAGATAGAATTTCGAGTATTGTCAAAAAAGATCAGGCCAAGGAAGTTACAGTATGCACTTTCCATTCTCTTTGTGTGCGTATTTTGCGTAAAGGTATTGATAGGATGGGCTACAAGAAAAATTTCACTATATACACTGGGTCTGATCAAGTGGGATTGGTCAGGAAGTTAATTGCTAGGAAGGCCGGAAAGGATGAGTCATTAGACCATAACTTGGCTTTGAGCCTAATCGGAAGAAGCAAAAACAAGGGAGTCCCGGTGTCGGAAATGAATGATTCACTCATCAGTGAAATCGAGAAAGCATATAATGCTGAGCTAAAGATTCTCAATGCTTTGGACTTTGATGATTTGCTTTTATTTGCTGTTAGGCTCCTTAATGATCATGAAGATATACGCTCGATCTGGAGGGAAAAGTTTCAATTTATTACAGTCGATGAGTTTCAAGATACGAACGGTCAGCAAATGAAATTGATTCAGAGTTTGGTGGGTGAAGAACAAAATATATGTGTTGTAGGCGATGATGACCAATCAATCTATGGATGGAGGGGAGCAGAGATCACTAACATTCTAGATTTTGAACGCTTTTTTAAGGAGCCGAAAATTATTAAGCTCGAGCAGAATTATCGTAGTACCCAGGCGATTCTACACACAGCTAATTCTGTGATTTGCCACAACGTAGGACGGAGGGACAAGAAATTATGGAGTGAAAATGTCGCCAATGAAAACGTCAGAGTAGTTGCAATGGCAGATGAAAATGCTGAATCTCAGCTAGTAGTTGATGAGATTTTGGAAATGACAGCAACAGAAAAGAGGAGTTATGAAGATTTTGCGGTCCTCTTTAGAACGAATAGTCAGTCTAGGCTCTTTGAAACAAAATTAAGGGAATATAAAATACCTTACAGAGTCATTGGTGGGCAGTCTTTCTTTGATCGCAGAGAGATCAAGGATCTTATTGCCTATCTGACTATATTCAAAAATCCAGATGATGACATTAACCTTTTAAGAATTATCAATAATCCGCCACGAGGCATTGGAGCTGCAAGTATTGAGATTGCTACAGAGCTGAGCCGCGAGCTTGGAATCAGCCTTTCAGAGGTTTTGCAAAGTGAGGATTATCAGAAAAAATTGCCACAGAGGTCGAGGTCATCAGTCAAGGAGTTCGTTGATTTGTTAGAGGGGTATCGGAGTCCCATGCTGTCATCTTATAGTGGGTTTGGCACTTTGTTTTCCCAGTTCGTCGACGAGGTGGATTTTGTTGATTATTTGGCAAGGAACTGCAAGACCGATACTGAAAGAGAGCAGCGAAAGTTTAATGTTGCTGATTTTCTCGAGTCATTGCGTGAGTATGAGTCGAGTGGAAGGAAAAAGGGCCTGCAAGGATTTCTTGATGATGTTGCATTGCAGCAGGACCGTGAAGAGGATGATGAAGGGTCTGGTGTAAATTTGATTACACTTCATGCTGCTAAGGGGCTAGAATTTCCTGTAGTTTACCTCGTTGGGTTAGAGGAAGGAATTCTTCCTCACAAGAGATCTTTGGAAGAAGGTACTAAGGACGAGGAGAGGAGACTCCTTTACGTTGGGATGACTAGAGCCATGGAGAAGTTAACTATGAGCTTTTGTTCGATGAGGGTTAAGTACGGAGAAGAAGTTTATTGTGAGAGAAGTTCCTTTCTTGATGAGATGAACCCTCAATACGTTGATGTTTTTTCTAATGATGAGCTCAACGCTGGACCAGTAGAAGAGGATGACGCAATGGCATATTTTGCTCGGATGAAAGAGATGCTGGAGGAGAATTGAAGGTGCATCAATAAAGGTAAGTATGGAATAAGCACTAAGTTGAAAAACTACAACTCATGTGTTTAGGGAGCTGGGAGTTTTTTCTTTCTTTATTTCTAGCCGGATGTCTTTTTATGGAACCCCGAAAGAAGATGAAAGGATTAGATTGGGCTGTTTGATCCTGTGATGTAAGAAGGGACCCTTTACGCAATTATATCGTGAATAATCTTTCCATGCACGTCAGTTAACCGGAAGTCTCGACCGTCGTAGCGGTAAGTTAACTTTTCATGATCTAGGCCTAGCTGGTGTAGTATCGTTGCATGAAGATCATGCATGTGAATTCTTCCTTCTACAGCATGGTGTCCAAAATTGTCAGTGTTGCCGTAGCTGTATCCATTTTTGAAACCACCGCCTGCTAACCATACAGTGAATCCATCGGAGTTGTGATCGCGTCCAGTGCCATTTTTTTCAGCATAAGGAGTGCGTCCAAATTCGCTTCCCCACCAAACGATAGTATCTTCTAGCAGTCCTCGCTGCTTGAGGTCCTTAAGTAATCCGGCAACGGGCTTGTCTGTGGCTCTTGCATGCTGCATGTGCTTGGGTAGGTCTGAATGCTGATCCCACGCAGGATTGTTACTGTTGTCAGTGTAATTGACTTGAATGTATCTTACGCCTGCTTCACTTAGTTTTCTGGCTCTTAGGCAGTATTGTCCAAAGTCGTCAGTTTCTTTATTTCCGATACCATACATTTCAAGGGTACTTGGACTCTCTTTTGAAAGATCAAGTGTGTCGGGGGCATTATTTTGCATGCGCCATGCCAGTTCAAATGATTTAATGACAGTCTCTAGTTTGTCGTCATTAGGGGACCTTGAGAGCTGTTCTGCATTGATTTTTTTGAGGAGCTCAAATTGCTGGCGTTGATCCTTTGGACTTGAATGGAGGGCCTTAATATTTTTAATAGTTGCATCTTTGGCAGAGACTCCAGCCCTTCCTACTGGGGTGCCTTGATGAAATGAAGGGAGGAAAGCATTGCTGTAATTTCTTGGGCCACCGTTTCCCATTGAAGGTCCAATACTGATGAAGCCTGGTAAGTTATTGTTTTCTGAACCTAGACCATAATTCACCCAAGATCCCATGGATGGGCGTATCATATTGATGCTACCAGTGTGCAGAAAAAGAGTACTTGGTCCGTGAGCGATTCCGTCTGTGTGCATTCCCTTGAGGAGGCAGATGTCATCCACGTGTTGAGCGGTATGAGGGAACAGTTCGCTGACGTGTTGCCCTGATTGGCCGTATTGTTTGAATTTCCAAAGAGGTTTCATTACCCGGTGCTCGATTATTTTCCGGGTCTTGGCAAGTGTTCGCGCATCATCGAAGCGCATCATTTTGCCATCATGCTTGTAGAGGCTTTCCTTGTAATCGTAAGAGTCGACATGACTGACTCCGCCAGCCATGAAAAGGAAAATGACGCGCTTTGCTTTGGGTTGATGATGAAAATGGGGGGCACTGAAAGGAGCGTCCGCTCTCGATTGATTTTGGGCCAGCGCGCCTAGTGCTAGCCCGCCGAAACCACATGACAATGTGTTGAGGGCTTGTCTTCTGCTTAAATTATGCGGTCCCATTTTATTGCACTGGCTAGTTAATCAAAATTATAAATGATTTTAATTAACTTATCAAGTTTGGCTAATTAACGTGTCGGAAATCTATGCTGGAGAAGAGGCCATGGAAGACATGAGCCCATGCGGTTAATGTTTCTTCCTGCGTGCGGAGGAAATTATAAATGATTTCTTTTTCACGAGGATTGGGTTTTCTTCCCAAGCTAGTTTTATAGGCGAATTCAATTTTCTCATGGTCCTTATTCAAAGGGCCATCGAGGAGTTTTTTTGCAGCGGCTTTAGACTGTTCATGTACGAATGGATTGTTCATTAAGAAAAGAGCCTGTGTCGGCACGCTACTTGCGGCTCTGTTTCCCGTGACAAGGTTAGGGTCAGCAAAATCAAAGACCTGCATAATTTCTGGTAATGTATTTCTAAATATGGGGTAATATATACTTCTTCGGAGAGTATCGAATTTGTAACCATATTCGGTCTTTGTTCCAGATCTGATTGAAGGGCCTCCCTTGGTAGTTTCTAGTTCTCCACTAATGGAAAGCATCGAATCTCTGATGGCTTCCGCCTCTAGCCTTCGGCGATTTTGTTTCCACAGAAATTTGTTTCTTGGATCCTTAATGTAATTAGTGGTGTCCGTTTCGGAGCTCAGTTGGTAAATGCGTGAAAGCATAATCTTTTTGATGAGGGCCTTGACTGACCATTTCTCTTTGATGAACTCGGAGGCTAAGTGATCAAGTAATTTGGAGTTGATTGGGGCCTGTCCTGTGTGCCCGAAATTATCTGTGCTGCTTACGATTCCTTGATGGAATAAGTGAGACCATACTCTATTCACAAAGACTCGAGCAGTGAGTGGATTGTCTTTGTTGGCTATCCACTCCGCTAATTGAAGTCTACCACTGGACTCCTTTTCAATCGTTGGCTTAGGGCCTCGGTTAATTACTTCGATGAATCCGCGCTGAGCCTTGGGTCCTTTATTGTGAACGTTTCCCCTAATTGCGATGTGAATATCATCTGGGCTCTTCTGATCTTCTACCGCAATAACCTTTATGATCTGAGGGCTCTTTTTGACTAATCCTTTTAATTCGTTTTCCAGTTTTTTGATATTTTCTTTTAATTTTGTTTGATCCTCAGCCCATTTTGGATTGGGGGTGGGTGACTCATTTTCATTTAAGAACTGGACTGCATCAGCAATTACAACGGCAGAAGTGTTTTTATTGGATATAATAATTGCCTCATGAGAGCCTGCTTCAAATTGGTATGAGCCTAAAGATATGAATGCCCCGTTAATGGATGGCCTCTTGGTTTGGTCGATGAGTACGGTGGTCTCACCCTCAGCATGTTTTACGGTTATTGGGGTTTTCTTTTCCCTGTTAGTGCCTGAGGTATATGATGCTCTGACTTCATATCTGCCATTTTCCTTTATATCGACTTTGTAAGTCACGGACTTAGATCCTTTGTCTTTATTATCATCGTGGATGTAGTTTGAGCTTACATAACCATTATTGGAAGTGGATTTGACCCAGGTGCCTTTTTTTATAGCGGTTGTGTTATCTATAACTGTCCCGGCAAGGTTTTTCATGTTTATGCTCTTTGGAGTTCTTTCCTTCAATTGACTTTTGAGTTTTCCGATCGTTTTCTTTTTGTCCTCTATTGATTGTTTCAATTTATCGGCCAGTTCTTTTTCTTTTGCAGGTAATGGTAAGGATCTCTTGTTCCAAGTAGACACATTGCTATGAATGACTGATTTTGTACCTTTTAGAATACCAGCCATTCCGTAATAATCGGCACTGCTGATAGGATCAAATTTGTGATCATGGCAACGAGCGCAGCCCAGAGTCAGACCGAGGAATGATTTACCAATCGTATCGAGTTGCTCGTCGATGATATCCATTTCTAATATCGCTTTGTCTTGAAGTTCGTAATTTGTTGGGCCCAGCAGAAGGAATCCGGTAGCGATGAGTCCTTCCTTCTGTCCTTCATGAGACGCGCCTTGAATGAGATCGCCGGCTATTTGTTCTTTTATGAATTGATTGACTGGTTTGTCGCTATTGAAAGAGTTGACGACATAATCTCTGTATCTCCATGCCTCATTGAGTAGCGCTGTTCTTCCCCCGCCAGTTGAATCAGCGTAACGGACAACGTCAAGCCAGTGCCTTCCCCACCGGATTCCAAAGTCCTTACTCGAGAGCAGTTCATTGATGACGTCAGTGATAGCGGCTTGGCTGTTTCTTGAATGTTCTTCCAAGAACATATCAATCTTTTCAGGTTCTGGCGGGAGTCCGGTCAGATCGAAGTGCATACGCCTTAGGAGTGTCTGGGCTTCGGCTTCTCTGACAGGAGAAATTTTATTATGCTCTTGTTCTGCAAGAATAAAACGATCGATATCACTTAAGGGCCAATCCTTATTATTAATTTCTGGGACCTTGGGATTTTTGATTGGCTGGAAAGACCAAAATTTACGTGAAGCTTCAAGGTTAAGTTTTTTTTGTTCGTTGGAAATAGTTTCCGACGCTCTTGGGTCAGGAGCCCCCATCGCGATCCAGCGTTCAAGGTCAATGATCTGTCCTTGAGAGAGTTTTTTCTTGGGTGGCATTTTGATTTCACTGTGAGTATGTCTAACGGCTTGAATGAGGAGGCTCTTGCCTACTTGTCCTGGAATTATAGGCGGCCCTGATTTGCCTCCTGTGAGCCATCCTCCTTTCCAATCTAACCTCAGATCTCCCTTGACTTTGTTTTCTTGGCTGTGGCACTGATAGCAGTTATCAAGAAGAATGGGTCGGATCTTTTTTTCAAAAAACTCGACGCCAGAATCAGCAGCTCTACCCTTGTTAAGGAAGAAAAGGAGTGCAATCAACATCCATTTCAATTGGCAATTCATTATCGGTATTTTAAATTCTGTTCTGGCAAGTAGTAGCTAACCAAGGTCATTGTGTTTATCGGTCAGCTCTGAATTCACTTTAATTTCAAGAGGATAGTTGATCTAACTAATTTTTATGCGGTTTTGCTTTTTTTATTTAATTCTTAGCATCAGTCTATACAGAACTGACGCCCTATGCAAACTCAAGACCCTTACTCTTTAGACGATTCGAAAGTTCTCGATCCTCCTATTTCTCTTAGGGGAACCATTAAGCATCTAGGGCCTGGCTTTATTTTGTCTGCCTCTATAGTTGGTTCTGGTGAATTAGTGGCAACTACACAGTTAGGTGCTGGTGCTGGGTTTGTTGCAATGTGGGTGATTCTTGTGAGTTGTCTTGTTAAGGTTGCTGTTCAGTTGGAATTCGGCAAAAGAGCGATCATGACTGGGGAGACAACGTTCGCTTCATTTAATACCTTGCCAGGGAAAGTGGGAAAAGCTCATTGGTCTATCTGGACTTGGCTCGCGCTAATGATGGTTAAGTTTCTCCAGGTAGGAGGAATTGTAGGGCTCGTCGCAGTGCTCCTGAATATGGCCTTTCCTGGGATTCCTGTTTTATGGTGTTTGATATTCGTCGTCATAGCCGTGGCCTCTATCGTTATATCCGGCTATTACCGGGTCCTTGAACTCATGTCAGTTACTATGATTGGGATTTTTACGATTTTTACGTTTTTCTCACTCATTGCTTTGCAGTACACAGATTCCGCTATTGGTATTGGGGAAGTTCTTTCAGGGCTTCAATTCAAGATGCCAGAGGGGGACGGTATGACATTGCTTGTGATTGGAGCCTTTGGGATTACGGGAGTCGGTGGCGATGAGATAATGGCTTATAATTATTGGCTCATAGAAAAGGGGTACGCTGCTAATACAGGAAAGAATGATGGGACCGAGGACTGGAACCGCAGAGCGAAGGGTTGGATTCGAGTCATGTATATTGATGCTATTTTTGCAATGGTAGTTTATACCATTGTGACTGTGGCTTTTTTCCTTTTGGGTTGTGCTTTATTGCATGGAGAGGGTGATTTTATTAAGGTAGGAGGCGAAGACTTTTTAAGAAATCTTTCAGATCTTTACACTTCGACCTTAGGTTCCTGGGCCGGACCATTTTTTTACGTTGGGGCCTTCGTGGTTCTGTTCTCTACAGCTTTCTCTGCCCTCGGAGCTTGGACTAGGCAATTCACTGATGCCTTTGCAAGGATTGGGCTTTTAGATTTTGATAATTATAAATCGAGGAAAAAATGTATTACGCTCCTATCAATTGTAATTCCTGTGCTCTGGGGTTCTGTTTATGTATTCTTTGAGAGGCCCGTATGGATGGTCTTGATCGGCGGTTTTGTGACATCAATTATTTTGCTGGTGGTCCTTTATGCTGCAATCATCTTTAAGAAACAAAGAGCCTCTTCACCCATAAAGACAGGGCAATTCTATGAAGTCGCTTTCTGGTCCAGTTCAGCAATGATTCTATTTGTTGGAATCTGGACAGTCTTAAGCAAGTTCCTTTAAAGAAAATTACTGCAAGACTTTTCTTAAGCCAGGGTCATCAACGGCCCTGTCTATCGCCTCTTGGAGCGCCTCTGAAGCGACGCCGGCAATTTCATCCACTTTTGACCAGTACGTTACATTTGGAGAAACTTTGGTCCTTGTTGCGTAAAAATATTGGCTAAAGACTAACCTGCCAGATTTTACATTATAGACATGAACACGGATTCTGCATTCTGCATTTTGTGTTGAGTATTGATTGCACTGGAACTCTAGTATATCCGCATTGAGAACATATTTTGCGCTGTCTTCATTTAGCAGATTTCTGCTTTGCAGGGCATGAGTGAACGCAGTCTTTGTGATTTCAGCGATTGGTCTTTTTGCGTTAATTGATTTGATGGCTATGCCAAACTCATTACGAATTTTTCCTATCTCGGCTCCTCGCAACTTACGTATATCATTTATTGCCCCAATTTTAATGACGGGTGAACCTTTTTGGATTCTCTGTCCAATGCTTGCCGGGCTGTACGTTAATGAAACGTTATAGGTTTGGCAGGAAGTGAAAAGTATTGTTATGAATCCTATTATGAAAAGCCTGATGTATGAATTCATGATGATTATTTATTAAACTAATCTTAATTAATTATTATCGGTATTTTTCCATGAATCAAATTTTTTGCCATAAAAACAACCGAATAAGTGTTTAACGCAGTAATTGCAGGATGTCTGATCCCAGAAAAGTGAAGAGATAGACTCCTAACAAGGCAAAAAGAATAGAGAATATGCATAAGATCATAATCTCGACCGAGAAGATCATGCAAATAGTGCCGCGGCTACAGCCCATCAGGAACAGTGTCTTTAATTCCCTCTTTCGAGTCTGCAAAGATAGAAGGACAATCGCTGTTAAAAAAAGAGAGGCAGCAAGGGCCGTTATAACATAAGAAGAGTCGAATAGTCGTTTGAGTCGAATGACAACGTCGAGCAGTTCTCCAATCACTTTACTAGGCTCAAGTGCTTGAATTTTCTGGTGGTGTAAATACTTTGTTTTAAGGATCGTTCCGTCCTTCCTGCTTTTTGGAAAACCTATGATCGATGTTAGTGGGAGGAGCGCAGGATCAGAATGAAAATGAAATTGATGCATGTTACTTTCATTTATTTCAATGAATTGCTCTATTGATGCATTTGCGGTGATTTGTTTCTTGGTTTTGCTTAATAACTTGTCAGTCTTGGTCTCATCATCGATGGATTCATGTCCATGGCCAAGACCAGATATGACCCATGCCGTTTCTATTGAAGTGAAAATTGCGTTATCATCAGCGCTATTCGTCTGATTGAGGAAGCCAACTACTTTTAATTTAAGCGGGTAGCTTGCGGAAAGGTCGTAAAGGTTAACTTGGTCAGTTAATATGTGGTCTCCTATTTGTACGTTTAAGGACTTAGCGCATTTGCTGCCGAGGGCGGCTTCTCCCAGCATTAGCGGGACTGTTCCTCGTTCTGCGGTGATGCTTCGAGTTGTAAAATAATCGGCATTGGTTCCTATGACTGGTAAATTGCGGGCGCTGAAACCCAGACGCAATGGCACCATGATGCCGCGGTTCTCTTCTGTGAGCAATGTTAAGTCAGCCATTGACAATTCGGATGAATGATCGCCTCTGAAGAAGAGCGAATTAATTGTTAAGTCGAAACGGTCTCCCTTTGGGCCAAATAGAAGGGGAGTGCTCTTTCCTCTTTCGGTGATGCTAGTTGCAAAGTCATCAACCATGATCGCTGTGGCGAAAGGTAAGAAGAAAGTGAGCGTTAGGGCTGCTATTTGAATGGCAGACTTAACTTTGTGGAATACGATATGTTCCCACGCGATATGGATAATGTTTTTAATGTGTGGCTAATGTGTTTTGGATAAATCCCCTACGTTAATAGTATTTTCAAAAAGATTTAGTAAGGATTCATCGTGAGTAATCATGATGAGTGTTGCTCTTGTTTCTGTGGATTGTTTGATTATTTCCTGCATTACATTCATTGAGGTTTCGCTGTCCAGATTTCCTGTCGGTTCATCAGCGATAACAATCGAAGGGTCAGTGACGAGTGCCCTTGCTATTGCTAAGCGTTGTCGCTCTCCGCCTGAGAGCTGTTCTGGGTACTGATTGAGTTTATCGGAAATCCCAATTGATTTGGCTAGTGAATAGGCGTGATCCTTGCGTTCCTTTGTTATTCCCATTTTCCTGCTAATCATGAATGGGAGGAGGAGGTTGTCTCTAACTTTCAAGTAGTTAAGTAATTCAAATTCTTGAAAAATGAACCCTACGTTCATGGCCCTGTGTTCGCGCCTTTCGCCTTCAGTTAGGTTTGTTAAATTTTTCCCGGAGGCCAAGATGTCACCTTCGTTTGGCTTTAATATTCCAGCAATGAGATGAGCGAGAGTTGTTTTTCCGCAACCGCTCTTTCCAATGAGGGCGACTCTTGATTCATTATTGATTGTTAATTCGGGGACTCTAAGAGAAAAGTTACTCTTAGGGTAACAGAAATTAAGATTTTTGATCTGAATTAAGCTTTCCTTCATTGCCTTTTTTTGCTCTGACTCTTTTTTGCATGTTTACATTTGAGGATGCAATTTTCCATACACCATTTTCAATGGCTAGCGCATAATCAGCTTCATATTCGTTTGTCCGGAAGTGACTGTGTCCCCAGTGCCTGACAGTGCCATGAACTTGCCAACTGCAAGAGACATTGTGCTGATCAGGTCCTTCGTTCTCGCTAGTTTGAATGTTAAGATATTCGATTCGATTGACGCGAGAAACGGCTCCTCCTTCATCTCTCATTATGAGGCTCTGGTAGATGTCTTCATAGAGTGGCCCTACGAGGCTCTGAGTTACAGATTTGGCAAGATTATTATATATGGCATCTTCTGTCTCCGATTCGAAAGCTCTATAAATGCCTCGATGAAGTTTTGTGAATGTGTCTTTTGTACTTTGTGTGTCAAGTTCGGGCGCCTTGAGTTCATTGGAAAGTGAGATGGGAACTTTTAAATAGTCTCTGCAAATGATCGCACTGGACAAAGTGACTATTACGATAGTGCTTTTTGCTAGGCTGTTTGAGTGAGTTGCTCTGATGATGAACAGAGTGAGCCCCGTAAAAAATATCAGAACCGAGGCTAATGGGATGTTAATTGGGCTTCCTTTCTTTTTAGAGATAATGATTGGATTTTCAGTAAAAACTTTTGGTTCTGCATGCCAGACAAATTCCGGTTCGGCTTTTGTTATGTACAAGGGTTGGGCTTCTCCGTCGACGAAGATTAGCATGTCCAAAACATTGGGGTCATGCGAGACAGTTTCGAGACTTTGTGGGTCTTTAATTGTGATAGGCTCTTCAGCGAACCAGAGGCCCCATCCAAATTTAATTTTCCTTACATCATCTTTGATGGGGTAATGAAATTTCAGTTTTGCCATCGTCAGATCTGTGGTCTCTCCAAGGTGTGAAACTTCTTCCATCTCTTCGAATTTTAGCCATTCAAGTTCAGGGGATGTTCTGAGTCCGTTAATTGAAACTGGGCAAGTGTCATTGAAGAATGATTCTATTTTTTTTCTGTCACTGTTTTCATTTGGACGTTCTTTGCCATCACCGTAATTTAAATGTTGCAGTGGTGGGAACAGGAACGTAGCGACCCATAATTCGATAACTAATTTATCTTCTTTCAGTTCAATGTCTGGATAGAGATTGGTTTGGAAAGTGTGAGCCTGAGACTCAATTAGACTCAGAAGAGCAAATATTAATGAACTGGCGAGCAGTCCTCTTAAGGATTCTTTTGCTGAAAAAAAATTCATTTATTTTATTCAATTATGCATTCCAATGTGCTGACTGCAAGGTAGTGTGCATTATGTCTTGTTGGACAATGTATGTTCGATAGTTCATATTAGTGCTACTCAATGAGGCTTACTCAATTTATTGTCACATTTCCTTTTATGGTAATGTTTTATCTTTGCATGACTTATGAGGAGTCTTTTTCTGCGGAGCCCAAATATATAGAGCCTGAGGTGAAAGAGGCAAGATTCGACAAGAGTACAGTGAATCTTTTAAAAGTGGACCGGGATAAGTTGGCTTCTAGCGTTGCTGCCTACGTCGCCAATTCGGGTAAGGATGGCACTAATGGTAGTGATTTGGACACTGCGAGGAGGCTACTCGGTTTTGCCTTGCATCTGAGTCCACGTAATAGAGATGCTGTCATTGCTAATTTTCAATTCAAGAAGGGCCTGCCGAGAAAAAAAATACAACCAGAATATAGTCCCGTTACTTTGGCTGAGGTTTTACAATCAAGAGCCAAGTTTTTGATCAAAAATGGAGGTGACTTAAATGTGTCCCTTGCCGGCTATATGCTCTTCGTTGCGGTTCAAGTTGATTCGACTAATGAGACTGCAATTTATGAGCTGGAAATGTATAGGAAGGACATTGGGCCGGTCAATTGGTCTTCTTTGGTCGGTGAGGGCCCAAAGGACAAAGGCTCTGAATAGTTTAGCTCCTTCAAATGTGATAAAGTGTATTATTGTTAAGGTTTGGCTTGATCTGAGTCTTAAAAATCCGTTTTCATGTATTGATGAAGACTTTACTGGTTTCTTTTCTTATTCTTGTTCACGCATTAAGTGCTTTTGCCAAGGATTCAGAAGTTTGGGTTTACTTTGGTACTTATACACGTGGAAAAGAAAGTGAGGGCATTTATGTCTCTAAGCTCAATCTTGAAACTGGGAGCATTTCAAAGCCAACTCTAGCAGCGGAAGGTGACAATCCTTCGTTCGTGACGATCCTTCCTGAAGGGCGCAGGCTCGTTGCAGTTGAGGAGACAAATGACTATGGTGGCAAATCGAGCGGTTCATTGGCCTCGTACTTAATAGATAAGTCCAATGGTAAATTGCAACTAATTAGCCGTGTCCCCACTAAGGGGGGTGCCCCTTGTCATATTTCGGCTGACCCTTCAGGGAAGCATGTTTTCTTT
Source organism: Verrucomicrobiaceae bacterium (assembly GCA_004211885.1). Taxonomy (GTDB): domain Bacteria; phylum Verrucomicrobiota; class Verrucomicrobiia; order Verrucomicrobiales; family DEV007; genus EC70. Next base: position 2,356 of record SHBV01000062.1, on the reverse strand, counting down.
GCCAATTATGTCGGAGGCAGTATCGGGTCCGCATCAGTATCTAATGACGGTGCTCTTGAACTCACTTCTTTTGTGCAGCACAGAGGCTCAAGTGTTCTGCCGCGGCAAAAGTCTCCGCATGCCCATTCTATTGATCTTGATCCTAGTGGAAAATTTATTGTGTGTGCTGATTTAGGCTTGGATAAACTGATGACATATAAATATGACTCGAGTAATGGGAAATTAACCGCCAATGATTTTCCGTTTGCCAAAGTTGAGCCTGGAAATGGTCCGAGGCATTTCGCTTTTTCCCATGATGGAAAATATGGCTATACAAATAATGAGGTCACATCATCAGTGACCGCCTTTTCGTTCGATGCTTCTTCAGGAAAGATGGTCGAACTGCAAACCTTAAGTACGATTCCAAAGGAATGGGCAAAGAAACGCAATTCGACTGCTGAGCTGCTGATGCATCCTAACGGTAAGTTTCTTTACTGTTCCAATAGGGGGCATGACAGCATTGCTGTCTATGGTCTGGACCCAGCTACAGGTAAGATGAGTTTGGTTGAAGTTCAGGTCCTCGGAGTGAAGACGCCTCGCGGCTTTGGAATTGATCCGAGTGGCCGTTATCTCATCGCCGGAGGTCATACCAGTAATGACGTTAGAGTCTTTAGGGTCAATGCGAAGAGCGGGGAACTGAGTCCTGCAGGCGAGCCTGTGTCAGTGCCTTGTCCGGTATGTGTCCAGTTCTTAGTCCCGTCTGAAGGGACGTACAAATCAATATTTGATGGAGCCTCGATGAAGGGATGGGAAGGGGATGAGGATTGGTTCCGCGTCGAGGCCGGAGCCATAGTCGCTGGGAGCCTAAAGAAAAGGATACCTAAGAATCAGTTCCTTGTCACTGAAAGGTCTTATGGTGACTTTGAGATGAAGTTCAAGGCTAAGCTAATAGGCCAAGGTAACAATGCGGGAGTTCAATTCTGGAGTGAGCGTATTCCCAATCATCATGAGATGATAGGTTTCCAGTGTGACATAGGGACGATGGGTAAAGCTTCGATTTGGGGTGCCCTGTATGATGAGTCGCGTCGCCGCAAGTTTTTAAAAGAAGTTCCCTTGCCAACTCAGCGTGTTACTGACACTGATGGGTGGAACCAGTTCCGGATCAGGGCCGAAGGCAATGTCATTAGTATTTGGGTCAACGGAGCCCTGGCCACAAAGTATTATGAAAATGGTAAGAAGTCTGACATACCGAGGAACGGAAGGTTTGGATTGCAGATTCATAGCGGTGCGCCGGCAGAGGCCTGGTACAAGGACATTGAGGTTCTGGAGCTTTGATATTCGAAAAAATTTATACACTCTAAAGGAGGAAGACATAAATAATAACCCCACACACCCATGACTCAGATTATCGCATTTCTAATTTTTACTGGCCTCGTCGGTTTCTTTTCATGGCGAGCGACTCGACGTGATAGTCACAGTACTACTACTGGATATTTTCTTGCCGGGCGTAGTCTTCCCTGGATCGTCGTGGGAGGATCTTTGCTTCTGACCAACCTTTCTACGGAGCAGCTCGTTGGTTTAAATGGAGGAGCCTTTGCTAACGGAATGCAGGTCATGGCGTGGGAAGTCTGGTCATCAATAGCCATTGTTTTGATGGCGCTGGTTTTCCTGCCGAGGTACCTCAAGGGAGGTGTGGCAACCGTGTCAGCCTTTCTTGAGAGGCGTTATTCGAAAGCCGTAGGAACAGCAGTTTCTGTGCTTTTGCTACTTTCATTGCTGACAAACCTGTTGCCTTTCGTTTTGTATTCTGGGGCCCTGTTTATGCTTAAAGTGTTCGGTATTTCCGAGATGCCGATCTTTGATGGTAATGAAACTACGGCGCTTTGGGCTACTGTAATTGCGCTTGGTGTCATTGGGAGTCTTTATGCTATTTTTGGTGGGCTCAAGGCAGTTGCTGTCTCCGATACTTTTAATGGTATTGGACTGTTGATTGGGGGATTGCTGATACCTGTTCTGGGTATCATTGCTTTGGGTAATGAATTGGGTGGGGGAGGAGGATTCCGTGCCGGCATATCCTACCTCACGGAAAATCACCCAGAGAGACTCTCTCCCATTGGTAAGGAGGATGAGAATATTCCTTTTTCTACTCTCTTTACCGGAATGCTTCTGATTACAACCTATTACTGGTGCACGAATCAGGCCATTGTGCAGCGAACGTTCGCATCGAAGAGCTTGGCGGAGGGGCAAAAAGGAGTCCTCTTTGCTGCAGGGATGAAGCTCTTGGGGCCACTCTATTTGGTTCTACCGGGAATCATAGCTTGGCATATGTTTGGTGTAGTTTCAGTCGATGGTAAGAAACTTTCCATCAAAAGTGTTA
>SHBV01000061.1 GCA_004211885.1 Verrucomicrobiaceae bacterium | reverse complement strand
GGGCAACCCCTTGTCTATATAATAAATGTTATGGATGTGAATGGTAATCTTAGCCAATCAGTTGCCAATTCAGTTGTGGTTTCTGATTGAACAGAAGCGTATCTAATCAAATCAGTTTTAATTTATTAGGTGACCTGATCAGGTGATGCTATTTCTTTTTATTTAGTATCAAGCTAATGACCTCTTTGACTTTTTCTTTTCCGTAATTGTGTCCTTCGACGGTGGTCAATATTTTGCCTTTTTTATCTTTTGCTATGATTCCATGTGAAGCGATCTTGGCTTTTTTAAGCTCATCAGAGCTATTGCCTTCACCTACTTTGATAGCATTGATATTTATCTTTGAACTGTGCTTCTTTTTTTCGTCATTCACGATGACTGTTATCTTTGAGCAAAGCACTCATCCGTCGAAGTAGTAATAAGTGAGAGAAGGTTTTTGATCTTTGGGCTCACTTTGCTTCTTGTCTTCAGCTAATGCGGGTAAGAGCATAAAGAGAGAGGCAATTATCAAAGTTATAGTCTCTTTTATTTGCATGTCATATTTTTAGTAGATAGTTAGTATAAATGCAATGACAACAAGTGATTTTTATCGTTGTTAAAGCATTAGCAAGTGAGTGCTAAATACCGATTTTTATTTTAGTTCCAATTGATAAGCTTCAGTTGCATTTTGCCAAAAATATAGCTCGCTGGCCTCTTGTCCTTTCGCGGAAAAATATTCATTAACAAGCTTCACGAAGCTTTCATAATCGCCGCTATTTTTTGTGCAGGGCCAATTGCTACCAAAGATTAATCTGTTCTTTCCAAGATTCTTCCATAGTACATCAAGCACGTCACGGTAATGATCGATTTCATGAGGAGCTGGTTGTGCGATGCTGCGCTGATAGAGGCCTGATATTTTACACCATACGTTCTTATTCTTACTAAGATTTTCTACGGCTTTGACCCATTCTGAATTTGCTGATTTTCCATCAAAATCATATCCGAGGACATGGTCCACAATGATCCTTAATTCAGGAACGGTCTGAGCCAACTTGTCAATTTTCTTTACAACTTCGACTCCGCCGCCATTTGCAAGTATATCAAGGCTCAAGTCATTTTTGGCGAGCGTTCGAAAACTTTTAATCACTTTCTTGTCGGTGTAATTTATTGGTTTTTGGTCGCCCCCATTCCTCGCGCGGACTCCAACTAGCCTAGGGTCTTTCTTTAATTTTTTTAACTGTTTAGTAAAATCTTTTCTGTATGGATCAATGTTTCCAACTAGGGCGACAAAGTATTTATCATCTTTCACGAGATCCAAAATCCATTGGTTGTCTTCTAATCTGTGGCTCGCTTCCACAATCACAACGCCAGTGAGCCCCGTGGGCTTGGACGCCTTTTTGAATTCGGCAGGTAAGTGTGGTTTATAGAGAACCTTGTCTTCTTTGGGTGGCCAGGGCACTCCCTTTTCCCTCGTAGTATCGTAAAGATGAATGTGGGTATCAATCATGTGTTTTACTTTCGGTAATGGTCTTTTTCCATCTGCTAATGCAGAGGAGAGGGCAAAGCAGAAGACGGGAATAGTGATTAGTAAGTTTTTCATGACTTATTTATAGTGGATTGATACGACTCGCGCTGGCAAGCGTATTGTTGCTAATTGATTGGGGCTTTCTGCACGCAGGCGAAAAGCATTCAATGAAGAATACTATGGTGCCTTTATCGTTGTTCGATCGCCTGGGCCTGGAGCTTTGATTTGGCCTCTTTGCTCCTAAGTAATTTTAGGATTTGAGATCTCAGAACTTTGATCTGTTCAATTGTAAGATCAATTTCCGAACTATTGATTAGCGATCTATAGAATGTTTCCAAGCCCTCATCCAAGGGCGATGAAACGACGTCAATCGCAGATTCTCCACGATTATTCTTTTTTCTTACATGGGCTCCTTTTTCCAGGAACAATTTAGTTATTTCTGTTTGGCACATGAATGCGGCAACATGAAGTGGAGTGTTTCCGTCCCTGTTAGTTTGCATGACACGGGCTCCTTTTTGGATTAAGTATTTTGCAATTTCAAGTCTTCCATTGAAACTTGCAGTACTGAGAGGAGTACTACCATCATTTCTCCTTGCGTTAAGTGAGGCTCCATCTGCAATGAGTTTTTTTGTTTGTTTAAGGTCTCCTCTTTTAATTGCGTCCGCAAGTGCTGTGCTTAAGCGATTCGGGTTAATAGAGTTTTGCAATTGATTTGCCTTATTTTGGTCCTCGGCGACATGGAAGATGAAATCGTTGCTAAACAATCCTCCTGGATTTTGAATCTGTAAGAAGTGAATTCCAGGATCTGGTAAATTGACCAGGCCGATAATAACGGTTTCATTTTTTTCGGTTCTTATGGATCCGGGCACTTTCTTGCCGTCGACAATCAGGTTCGCTCCTCCTTTGATGTGGCGACCGCTAACAGTCATGCTTTTCTTTTCCTTATAAAGGACAGGGAAATTTTGTCGGCCTCTTTGCGAGTGAATGGGGCCTAGGGTCCAAATGGCTGGCTGAGGATTATCATAATCCGCACTTTTACCGTGCCTCCCTGTAAAGGTCCCGATGAATTTACCCTCAGATGCTAGATCAGTTAATTTCTTGCGAGTAATTGATCTTCGTTCGCCTTGTGTTTCTACGTACGTGCCGCTCTCATACATTGCATCGTATTGTAGTTGTACAGTGGTTGGTCGGTTTTCATTAAGGAAAACTCCATCTACTTGAAGAACGATCCCGCCATCATTTGATGAATTTTCTAAGGCATTTAGTAAATCTTTAGTTAGTTGGTTTTTTGCGGTGCTTTTATTTAGTGTGACTTGGCGCGCAAAAGAACCAGAAAATCCGGTGCTTCCTTCGAGGACCATGTCCCAGACAGGATCAAAGGCTCGGCGGCCACCCCAAGAAAATTGCCAAACATTTCTCTCCGGGATGCCCCTTTCTGCTACTCGACGATAGAAATCAAAATCGATAATATTAAGGCGGCCCTGAGGTAAGATCAAAAAACGGTCATATGCGCCACGCCAGGTCGGAGCGTCCATTCCTGTTCCTGGAGTGTTCGTACTTACCCAGAAAGGCATCCGATGACAATTGCCACAAAGGTTTGCGCCTGGAGTTCCTCCCACATCTCCCTTGATATGGAAAAGCTCAAATCCTTCTTCAGCTTTTTTGGACAAGACATTAGTGTAGGAGCGCCTCTGGGCAGGAGGATATGTGATGTTAAGGAGAAACTTTGCCATGTCGTCCCTTTCGGCCTTACTCAATAGCCCATTCTTACCTTCATCATTCTTTTTGCTGTGGCCTACCATCATCATGGTAGAAGCAAGGCTACCATCAATGACGTGTCGGGTTGCACTCTCAGGTTCGTTAATTTTACTGTTTGGTTTTACGCGGCTACGGATATGAGCACTATTATTTCCGCCATAAGGATCTCCTGGGATCCCGTCCCAGTGAAAAGGTGCCGTGTCTCTTAGTCCACGGAGAGGCATGGTCGAACGTGGCATGATCTGATTCCCTCCAGTAACGATTGGAGTTTTTAAAACCCAGAGGAGTTGATCAGTGTGGCCATCTGGGTGGCAACTTGCACACGAAAAAGTTTCTGTTGTTGAGGCGGATGCTTTGTTGAAAGCTATGCGGCCTCTTTTAAATGCCGGATGAGTGGGGTCCTCTAGGGTAATTTTGGCTTTCACTGAAAGATTACGAGGATCAGACACGTCAACGAGTGAGACTGAGTTTGCTACAGCATTAAGAATCCATGCTTGAGAAGGTCTACCTTTTGAGGATTGTTCAAGGGCTATTCCTCGAGGCGATGATTCGACGTTGACTCGGCCCATTATGTTTCCGCTCTTTGTATCGACGGTGAAGACTTTGTCAGATCCTGCGGCAGTTACGACTAGAGTCGAATCATCATCACTGATTTCTATTGCGAAGGGAGTCGCTAGTGCCTGCCCTGGTTCGGGATGCTTTGGAGGCAATGGTTCAAGGTTAATGAATGTTGGCTTTTCTGATTTATTTTCATTTAGGCGCACTCGTGTGATCTGATTAAGAAATGCGCGGTTCTCTAATTCTTTTAGACTGTGCTTCTTAGTTCCTGATCGACCATTGATGTCATTGCGAGCATCGGTTTGTGCGATGAAGATATTACCTTTTGAGTCGACCGTTAGACCATAAAGTAATGTGCCTAAAGTATCGATACTGGTAATTAGCTTATCAGTTTTAATATCAAATACGTAAAGGTCTCTGTCAGGAACTCTTGGATGTTTGACAATGTCAGTTACATGACCCAGTGAAAGAACATTATTGTTGGCTATGGAATGTTCATGGGCATTGAAGGTTACCAATTCACCATCAACTTTGTATCCTCCAGAGAGTTGCGTTTTGTTATTCGATTCGAATGGGATTACATAAAGCCGACCATTGCGAACTGTGATTGCGCGTGGATCTTGCGCAGTAATTTCAAGGTGTTTTTTAACCTGACGCGTTGCGATGTCAATGACTGCTATTTTATTTTCTGATGAGAGTGCAATGTAAGCTTTTTCATTATTAGCAAATGCGATTCCTACCGGCTCATCGAAAAGAGTAGATTTATTTTGTTTGTTAAAATCTTGAACCGTTGCGATGACTTTTAGATATGTAGAGCTTGCACGATCATTATCAATGATGCTGACAGAATCAGAAATATGATTAGCGACCCAGACTTCTTTTCCATCGGGTCTGACCGATACGCTTACCGGATCAACGCCAACGTTTATTCTTCTAACTACTTTTTGAGTCTTAGTGTTTATTATATCAATTGTGTCTGAGGGAGTATTTGCGACGAATAACCGATCCTCATGCAATGTCATCGGCGATGAGTGCGGGCTCATTAATGAAGGGTATCCAATTTTGGCAGGAGGTTCAGGAGTGTTCGATTCCTTGATTGGCTTTGCGGTGCTTTGCATGAGCCATCCTAATAGGATGGATGTCCCAACCATTGAGACGAGACATATGGTAGCAAAATGAGATTTATTCATATGAACTAAATGACTTATAAACTCTTCTTCAGATCATTATCCTCACCGGTTAACTATATTCGGAATAATAGCATCCATTATATGTCATTAATAATTATATTAATTCTCGCCCATGAGTTTTGAAATTGTAGGCTCTAGAGCTTGGGCCCAGGCCGAATAACCCTTTTCATTGGGGTGAGATCCATCAGGAATTAGATCATTTCGAAGCCTTCGGCCATTGAGAAATGTTTCATTTATATTTAAGAAATGCACCATGTCTCTATCTTCGACATTAGCGATGAGCCGATTCACTTCCATGTTTTTTTGCCTGGCAGAGTCATCATCATTTCCTCCTCGAGGAAATATTGCTAGAACGAGTATTTTTGTCTTAGGAAGTTCTGAGCGAAGTTTTTTAACTATGAGCTGAATGTCATTGGCCGTGAATTCAGGAGAACTGCTCATGTGGTTATTTGTGCCTATCATGAGTGTGGCAAGCTTTGGAGATATTCCTTTAATGTTTCCATTTTCGAGTCTCCATAAAACATGTTCTGTTCGATCTCCGCTAATGGCGAGATTGACCGCATTGCGTTTCTTGTAATACTTATCCCATACAGCTTTTCCTGCCGTGTCCCACCAATGCGTAATTGAATCTCCAATCATAATGAGGTCAACGTTGCCTTTTCTTGCTCTTTCGTTAAATTTCTGATGCCGTTCGATCCATGCTTTTTTATGCCATCGAGGTTCTGGTCTAGACATAATAAGTTTTTCGCTATTTGAGGTTCTCCATGAAGGAATGCTAACACTGTCATAGGTTACGGTCGTGGTGACGTTGTTTAATTGAGAACAGGCAGGTAGTCCCACATAGAATGTGCTGCCCATTGGTATTTCTATTGAGCTTATCTGTTTCCAATCATTTCCGTCGCTTGACAAGTAACCCGTGAAAGTGTTTCTGAATCGAATCAGTCTTACCCAGTAAGGTGTGCTCAGTCTGTTCTTTTTGATGATATGATTTTCACCGAGGTCGGTCATTCCAGATTCTTCTGTAGGGCCTCCTTTTTCAAGTCTGCTAACTAGTGCACCTTTCCAGTGCGGTAATAGAAGTACAGAAGCGTGGGGCGAATCAGCGTCAAGAGTCTTACGCATCATTATACCGGGTTTGGTCCATTGGGAGCTCATTGGACGAACTATTCTGGCAGTAATGGTTCCTTCGCCAGTCATCGGGGCATATGCGAAATGGAATCCATCACTAGTGCCTCCAATGTCAGTCCCTTCTCCTTCGAGGGAGAATCGAGAACCATCAAATTTGCTGAACCCTTTTATCCCGACCTTTCCAATGTCTGTACTTAGCCATGGGCCAGGCAGATCACTGCAAGCTGCCAATTCTGCTGATCTATTGCTCGTGCCTTGATCATTTGTTGCCGTCACAACATAGTGATAAAGGGTACCTTTTTTTACAGACTTATCATGGAAATGAGTCTTAGTAATTTCTGAGCTGATAACTTCAAATTTTTCTTCAGAGCTACCCTTTCGGCTCAGAGTATATTTTAGTGCATCCGTGCAGCTAATAGGCTCGACTGATCTGACCCAGCTGATGTGGATGCCCTTTTCTGTATTTTGAGCGACTAGGCCAGCTGGTGTTCCTGGAGCATTGGTTGGTCTAGGATTCTTATTGGGTGGTCTCCAGTGAGTTAATGTGCCAAGTCCCACGTAGTCACGGCTAGGCCCTTCTGGCCTTTTTAATTTGACCACCTTAGTAGAGTATGGGGCATTCACATTTCTTCTGTTCACGTAATGATTAAATGTCCTTTCAAATATTGGATAAAAATTGCCCCTACTGACGGTTGAAATTTTCGAGTAATTTTTATGGTGTCCGCCTAGCCCGTACTTTCCGGTACGATCAAGATAATGTTGATATGGCACATCCTCTCCAAGTCCATACTTTGCAGTATATTCGAACCCTTTCAGAATTCTGTTGTCATTCCACCCATACAAGTCCACTCCTTGGTTCCATGCGATTTCTGCAGCGCCTCCGAGTAATCCTAAGCCGAGTTGTGCATAGTGCTGAGCCCTGGTAGTTTCTTGGCATTGGCCCGTCGGGTAAACAATTAGGTGGTTAATGCTTCCATTTCCTGCACCATTAACGGCATACCTGACAGTGCTTTCGAATAGTTTTCTGTCGCTGCAATATATTGCTATTGCCATGTTCGTTTGAAGTGCTGCAGTTTCCCAATTTCCGTTAGCGAAGTAGGCGTAATGTTCAATAGTGGGATACCAAGCATCCATGAACCACTTTTCGCAGTGTTTAGCATTTTCTTCTGACCAGCCTGAATCCGTATAGCGGAGAATTTCTGCTGCGTTGACAAATTTGAATCCCTGTATTCCTGCAGCTAATACCCCGTCAATTCCTGTGACTTTTTTAAGAGATCCGGCCCAAGCATTTATAATTTGAATTGATTTTCTTGCGTGTTCCTTCTTCTCTGTTATGGCCCACATCAGTGCATTTTCGTAGGCAGCTTTCGCATCATTCTGTGCTTCTCCTGTACGAATGTTTGGAGCGCGACCCCATTCAGGGAAGGGCCCTCTCATTTTGTAATCAGCCTTTGAATGATCGCTTTCCAATAAGGTTTTGAAAGCTTCAAATATCGTGCCTTTTTCATTTTTGACAGCTTCTTTTATGCGCTGAATATCGGTTTCATTATGAAGTAAGCCAGGGTGAATGAAAGATTCATCTCCAGAGCAAGCTAATTTGCCCATTAAGAATATGGTGCAAAGGATAATGAAGTGGCGGATTAGAGTTCTATACATTTTAGCTGCAATATTTTTTAACTTATCACTTTTGTTTAATTGGCAATTCTCCTTTTTCAAGTAATGGCAGACCATTCCAAACCTTAAAGATATTTTTGCCTGCCCGCAGTGATTGGAATGGTCCAGGCATTGCATTCCCATCTTTGGGGATAGGGGTTCCTTCGAAATCCGTTCTAATTTTTTCGTATTCGGTCGATCCTATATTGGTCGGATCGAATGTGAGGGTGACTTTGATTTCTAGCTTTGTTTGGTCATAAGAGACTTCCATTCCTTTCTTGGTGACACTATTGCGATCATTTTTTAGGCCGTGATGATCCCAAAAGCTTTGCCACTCATTCAATGTCATCGCTACTTTTGAGCCTCCGTGGAGAGATCTAGGGTTACCCTTACTAACTTCTTTTTTGACCATTTCATAGAATTGTTTCGGTTCCCATGGCGAGGGTTTGTCCGAAGCGCTGTTAATAATGAATGCCCTTTCTTTAGCAGTTGAGTCATAGATATTGTGATCGAGTCGCTGAGGTCCACTACGATGGGATGGGTAATTAATATCCATCATGACTCTATGATTAATGAATATATTATTATAGATTGAATGGTAGCCTGTCTTGGTTCTTGCGTTGACTTGATAAATGTATGTCCCTTGTCCGTAACGAGCTTCTGATGGGCTGTTCGCAAATAAATTATGCATAACTGTAGATCCTGACGCGTCATGCACATAGAACTGAATTTTATGATTTCCCACTGATATGTTGTGATCGATCAGTGCTGCATTGAATTTATAGTCGCTCATTTCAAGAAAGATTCCTCGTGACCCGTTATTTACGCTGATGTTTCGGGTGACGCGTGTGTTAGGAAATTGGTTATCTAGCCAGATTCCTTCACTGAGTTGGTTGTCAGCAACGTAATTGTGCTCAATCAGACCATCACGGATGGCATGACTTTTGATTCCAGCATGTTCGTATCTCTTTTTACCCGTGAATCCGAGAGTATTGTTAAACATGATTACATTGTTACGAATGATGAGATTATTGCTTTGAGCGCCAATAATTCCTCCTGCTCCATTTTCTAGAATGTAGTTTTTCTCGATCAGGTTATTGTATCCTAAAGGAGCGTTCGGGACTCTTGTCACTTTGCGTTCATTTTGTCCTCCGCCTGCACCCATATCTATGCCGTCAGTTCCAGCGTAGCGAATTAGGTTATTTCTGACGATCCAGTGATGCCCTCCACGCAGTCCGAGTGCTCCTGCCTGTGCCCACTTAGGGGTGTTCCAAAAATTTGTGGGATACTGATTGCCGCAGTGCTCCATAACAAATCCTTCCACGATAATATGACCAATGCCGATTGAGTGAGGAGCAAAGATTCTTCTTCTTGTTGTTACCTCTACAATTTGCTTGGCAGGATCCAGATTTCCAAAATTTATATATATGTTTCCAGTTTTTCTTTCAAAGTTCCAAGTCTCAGTTTTTTCTTTTACTTCTTTTAAAAATGGCCGCTGCTGCCATGGCCTTCCGTTCACGATTATCTGACCACAATTATATATTAGCTCTGGGTCCCCTTCGCCAGTCCGCTCATGTTCAGGGTTTCCCTGGCGGTTGTAGGGAGTCGATGCGAGAGGAACAAGAAAAGGATTGGAATGGTCAACATAAACGTCGTCACTTTCAAATATGGATTGATTGGGTTTTGCGAAGTGGACATTATCTTTGAGACTTTTCCAAGTAGGATTCCATTTTTCAGACCCTCTAATGAAAACCTTGCCAAACTCTTCGGCTCGGTATGTGATAGGTTTTCCTTTTTCGCCGCTACGTGGAGGAGCTACCCGTTCCCGGTAAATGCCAGAACGAACTAGTACAGTGTCACCAGCATGAGCTGCTTGAGCGGCACGAGAAATTGTTCTGAATGGTTCTTCTTTAGTTCCTTGATTTTTATCGTTTCCGTTTTGTGAAACGGTCCATGTTTTTGCTGTTTGGGAGTTTAGTGCAAAAACAAATTTTAAACGCTCTGGGCTAACCAAGGGACCTTTCCCGGTTTTGGTTTTTTTCTTTGGAGATGCGTGATTTTCTTTAGAAGAATTTTTTTCTCCAGAGAATGCAGTTGCAAGCGTTGCTAATAAGGTGACTCCAATTACAAGAAAAATATTAACCATGTTTTTAATTATCGAAACTTCCCCAGTGAATTTGGTCAAGGTTCGAGTTGTTAATGAATAAAGATTTTTGGGACGATCTATTTAATTGTTCTGTGAGTTTGAAACTTTACCAATTAAAACTTTTGAGGCTTCACTATTCTTGTAATTAATCATGTTTCTTGATTACTTTGCTTCTCAATCTAATGTTTTGCTGATGAGTTCGAGTCTTTCTCCTATTATAGCTGTTGTTGCTTTGGTTATATTTTTTTTCTCCGATCTGAGTATTGCATTTGAGAGCAGTTCTAAGGATTCTTCTGAGGCGTCGAATGTGTTAATTATCATGGCTGATGATTGCACCTTCAATGATTTGTCATTGTATGGCGGAAAGAATGCAAAGACTCCCAACATTAATAAGTTGGCCAGTGAGGGGCTAGTATTTGATAATGCGTACTTGGCTGAGGCAATGTGCCAGCCTTGCAGGTCCGAGCTTTTTACGGGTAAATATCCAATGAGTAATGGTTGTGCTTGGAATCATTCTAGTAGTCGACCGAAAATTAAGAGCGTTCCTCAATACTTAAGAGAAATTGGATATAGGGTTGGCCTTTCGGGTAAGGTTCATGTGAAGCCAGCGTCCGTTTATCCCTTCACTAAAGTCGAAGGGTTTGATGTAAATTGTGTCCGGAACCCTACCCGTGATCACAGCCTTGAGGGAATTTCAGGATTCATGTCAGCTAATAAGAATCAGAGCTTTTGTTTGGTCGTTGCTTTAGTTGAGCCGCACGTTCCTTGGGTCATGGGAGACCCTTCAAAGTATCCTCCTGAAAAGATTGCATTGCCTCCAAATATTGCTGACACAAAAAGGACCCGCGAAGCCTTTAGTAGGTACCTGGCTGAGATTACATACATGGACAAGCAGGTCGGTGATATTTTAAATGCTTTGGAAGAGAGTGGTGAAGCCTCTGATACTCTTGTACTTTTTACGTCTGAACAAGGGTCTCAGTTCCCTGGTTGTAAGTGGACGAATTGGGATACTGGCTTGCATACAGCTTTAGTTGCTCGTTGGCCGGGAGTCATTGATCCAGGTAAACGTACCAGTGCTCTGGTTCAATATGCTGACATTCTACCTACTCTGATTGATCTTACCGGTTCCGAAGTGCCTAAAAAGAGCTTTGATGGGAAGAGTTTTTTACCGGTCCTCAAGGGCAATAAGAAAACACATAGACGCTATGTGTACGGCATGCATAATAATTTACCTGAAGGGCCTTCGTATCCGGTCCGGACCGTGAGTGATGGTTCGTTCCGCTATTTGCGTAATCTTAAATCTGAGGAGATATACATTGAGAAACATCTCATGGGATGGACCGGAAAAGGGGAACTGAATAATCCTTACTGGGCAACTTGGATACGAGAGGCATCAAGTAATGCCAATACTTACGAGTTAGTAAAGCGCTACATGCATAGACCAGCTGAGCAGCTTTACCATACACAGAAAGATCCATACGAATTGAATGATTTGGCGGGGGCCAAGTCACATGATGAAATAAAGCAGAAATTGAGCCAAGAACTAGATCGGTGGATGCAATCTCAGGGCGATCCTGGCTCAGCTCAAGACACTCTGGAAGCTTTGTCTGCTGCGCGAAAGGGTAAGCATCTATACGTACCTCCGCCTCGCTAGGCAATCGTTTATTAATATAGAATTACAATCATTTATACATTAAAAACGTAGATAATATAAATTAGTGAAATTCATACTATTCGCACTGCTTTCTTTTGTGATTGTTCCTTGTGCCAAAGGATCCAGACCCAACGTATTAGTTGTTTTTATTGATGATATGGGGTGGGGAGACTTTTCCTGCTTCGGTAATAGATCCGCAAAGACGCCCCATATAGATAAGTTAGCTCAAGAAGGTGTCCGGTTTGAGCAGTTCTATGTTAATTCTCCAATTTGCTCACCTTCGAGAGTTGCTATTTCTACTGGTCAATACCCGCAGAGGTGGAAAATCACTTCTTATCTTGCTCATAGGAAACAGAATGAGCATAGAGGCATGTCTCAATGGTTGAGCCCAAAAGCTCCGATGCTGGCCCGTTCTCTCCAAAAATCAGGATATGCTACGGGGCACTTCGGGAAGTGGCACATGGGTGGGCAACGAGACGTAGATGATGCTCCGGAAATTACGGAGTATGGTTTTGATAAATCATTAACTAATTTTGAAGGCATGGGGCCAAAATTATTGCCCCTCACCTTGAAGCCGGGGCAGAAAAATCCAGGGCGAATTTGGGATAAAGCTGAGCGGTTAGGTGATGGAGTACGATGGATGCTGCGTTCGAAAATTACCGAGGGATTCGTCGATGAGGCCATGCCTTTTATCGATAAAGCAGCGAAGGCTGGAAAGCCTTTCTATGTCAATTTGTGGCCGGATGATGTGCATAGCCCTTTCTGGCCTCCAGTCAATAAGTGGGGACACACGAAGCGAGAACTTTATCTTTCTGTTTTACAGGAAATGGATAGGCAGCTTGGAAAGCTATTTGATTACATTAATGGTTCGGAGAAACTCAGGAATAATACCCTAGTCTTGGTGTGTTCTGATAATGGACCAGAGAAGGGAGCGGGCCAGTCGGGTCCGTTCCGTGGATATAAGACTCACCTGTATGAGGGTGGGGTTCGTTCTTCTTTGGTGGCGTGGGGTCCAGGCCTTATAAAGGAGGGGAGGCAGGTGAATCGTAGTTCGGTTTTCTCAGCTATTGATTTGGTGCCTACCTTACTTAAAATTACAGGCACCAAGTATCCTCAAGGCATAGAATTTGATGGAGAATGTTTGCCTGATGTTTTGCTTGGTAAATCTTCTGAGTCTAGAAAGTTGCCTTTATTTTTTAGGAGGCCACCTGACAGAGACTCTTTTTATGGCGACAAGGACTTGCCTGATCTGGCAATTAGAAAGGGTAAATGGAAACTTCTCTGTGAATATGATGGGTCAGAGGTGGAACTCTACAATTTAGATAATGATAGAGGAGAGAAAAAGAACCTTGCTCAAATGAATGCTGCAATTGTTTCCTCAATGAAAGATAAGGTCATTAAATGGCATCTGTCTATGCCGCCCGATAATGGTCATAAGTTAGTAAAGAAAAAGTAAATATTTGAGTAAGTTTACCCTTTTTGATATGGTGTCTCTTAGGTGCTGATCATGTTTATCTCAGGGAGTTAATTAAATAAAAGATCGTGCATGTCTGAGCCTGAGGTCTTATTCTTTGATTTTAATTAACAACCTTCTTTTACCGCTACTCTATGAAAAATTTTATTTTTGTTTATTTTATTTTCACTTCGTTGCCAGTTCTTTCTCAGCAAGAGATTGATGCTGTGGTCGAGGGGAGGAAAGCTTTTGAAACTTACGGTTGCATGGTCTGCCATGCCATTGACAGCGGAGACAAGTCGTTTAGGACTGGCCCAAGCTTGTATGGTCTTTTTCATACTAATCCAAGGAACCGTGAAGTGGTGAGTGCTGAATCAGGAATAAAGGTAACAGTAAAAGCTGATAAGAATTATTTCATGACTTCAGTGCGTAAGTCTTGGGACGTTTTAGCAATTGCTGAATCTGGTCCGACTAGAGGTAAACCATTCCCCAAGATAATGCCAATGTATGCGAAAGAAGTGATTCCTGATCAGTCCATTGAGTACATATGGCATTATCTGAGAACTCTTTCACCAAAGGCTCAGGCTGGGCCTTCCATTGTTAAACTTAAGCAAGAGAAGAGGGAAGAACCAAAGAGTTTATTAAATGTTTCGAACGAGATTCTGGTAACTAACCGTACCCGAGTAGTTAGGGCGCCTCTTCGTGGATCTAGTGGGCGTGCCCTTCACGTTGGTTTTTCAAATGGAATGAATTATACCTTCGATCCTCGGGTGCTATCAGTACGTAATATTTGGGCCGGAGGATTTTTAAATCTTACCCAAGAACGTTCAGGCCGGGGCAGGCCAGGATCTTCTAGGGGGCAGGGGAATAGAGTTTTTGTTGAAGGAGGGGGGATTTTACAACCAGTAACAAAATCAGGAAACATCGTTGATTTTGAATTCAAAGAACCTGATGTGATGGATCATAAGGCTATTGAAAAGTGGTTATGGGAAGATCGAGACTTCCTTGAATTATTAGATTCTGTAGATGCTGAATTTAAAGGTCACAGAATAGATTCATCTACAGGATCGCCTGTATTCATTTTCCGTGTTGGTCAGAACCAAATGAGCCAATCTGTTAGTCTTACTGATGAAGGTAGAATTGAATTCATGATTAGCGGAACTCTAAAAGAGGATCAGAAATTCAAATTATCCAGTGAGGGGCTCTCTGATCTAAAAGTTGAAGGAGGTAAGTTGACTGAAGATGAATGGATTTTAGAGGCTGGAGAAAAGTTAAATTCCTACAAGTTTTCTGCAAAATTATCGGGAGGGTTAATTGCAAGGCCCCTCATTGGTAAGGAAGAGAATTGGAGTGAGCAGTCTCTCGAGACAAATACTGATAAATTGGGAAGACAAAAGATGGAGGTTCCGGCTGGATATTCATCTGAAAATTGGAGCTTTCCTAAGGACTTATATGGAAGAGATCAGTTGTTTGAGCCTACAGGAATTGCAGTTGCAAAAGATGGGACCATCGTTGTAGCTACGAGGTCAGCAGGCATTTGGCGTATTCGAAATGGCAAGTGGTCCTTATTTGCGGAAGGCACTTACGAGGTTCTAGGAGTGTCAATTGAAGATGGGAAAGGAGATAAATTTGTGGTCATGCAGAAGCCGGAACTCACGCGTATCAGTGATACAAATGGAGACGGACGAGCGGACCGATTTGAGACGGTCTGCGACGATTACGGGTTCCATGCAAATTATCACGAATATGCTCATGGTCCCGCTCGCGACAATGAAGGGAACTACTATTTTACTTTAAATTTATCTCATGGGGGTAATGAACGCACTTCATGGAGGGCAGGGGGTCCATACATGGGCTCAATGGGAGGATATCGTGGATGGGCATGCAAAGTGACACCTTCTGGTGAATTTATACCTTATGCATATGGATTGAGGAGTCCTGCTGGGATCGGAGTCGATCCTAAAGGGCGCCTTTGGTACGCTGAGAATCAGGGAGAATACGTGGGCTCTTCGAAAGTAGTTCCTCTTGAAAAAGACAAGTTCTATGGTCATCTATCCGGGCTAGTTACTCTTCCGGGAAAGATGAAACCGGATTCGCCCGAACTAAAGTTTGATAAATGGAAAGATAAAATTCGTAAAGGAGCGGTCTGGCTTCCTCATGGAAAAGTAGCGAATTCTCCTGGTCATCCTACTTGGGACAGTACTGGCGGAAAGTTCGGCGCTTACGGGGAACAGATGTTTATTGGAGATCAGACAATGTCTAATTTATTTCGAGTTGTCGTAGAAAAGGTTGGCGGAGTTGATCAAGGATGCGTCGTTCCCTTCGCTCGGTTCTTTGCTTCTGGAGTTATGCGGCCCGTGTTCTTGCCTGACGGAAGTTTGCTAATTGGCCAAACTGGTCGTGGATGGGGTGCTTTTGGAGGACAGCAAGGAAGTTTACAGAGAATAATCTATGATAAGAAAACGATCGCGTCGGATATTCATAGTGTAAAAGCTGCCAAGAATGGTTTTATGATAAATTTAACGCAGCCGATCACAAAGGATTTGGATTTGGAAGAATTGAAGAGTTTTGTGAAGATCGATTCTTGGTTTTATACAAATACTGGTCGTTACGGTTCTCCAGAGCATGATAAGCGTGAAGATAAGATTGAAGAAGTGTCTATTGGACCTGATAGAAAGTCTATCCAATTAACCTTAAAGGAATTCGAGGGGTCTTCTCGTTGGCTTGATAGGATTTACCATATTCAGTTCAAGGAAACGCAGAAAATCTTCCCAGGCTTGCCAGTGAAAAGTAATCTCAGAGCCTATTTTACGTTACGAGCAATACCTGAGTAATTAGATAAGATATGAAAAACGAAAATTTTGAATAATTTAATTTAGTTATTCATTTTTGATTCATATTGGTCGTATAGATATTTAATATAGCCCCACTGCTGGATGCCCTTTCGCTTGATAGTTTTTTCTATCGGGTGATAGGGCATCCTTTTTATTTGCCCTTATTCCGTAACGACACATTGGAAATCAGATGGATAGTGACTGGCACGGCTAGTATATCATTGCTGATTCTTGAGAAGTATTTTGGGATGATACCTCTATCAAGTAAGGGGCAGAGGAGTTCCATCACTTATGGGAAAGGGACGACCAAGTGGGTCAGTGATGGTCGTTTTATGGTGGATGCCGAAGGCTTCAAAGATAGTTGCATGTAGATCTGCGGGTCCGCATGCCTTTTCTGAAGGTTCAGAGCCTGACCTGTCGGATTTACCATAGACCTGACCTCCACGAATTCCGGCACCTGCAAGTGCAATCGAATAGCAGCTAGGATAATGGTCGCGCCCTGCATTACCATTTATTTTTGGAGTCCTGCCAAATTCAGTGAGAAACACGACTAACGTATCATCCAGCATTCCTCTTTCACTTAGATCTTCAAGTAATGCTGCGGCTGGTCTATCAAATGCAGGCAGCATAGTGTTTTTTAATCGGTTAAAGTTATCGGCGTGCGTGTCCCAGTGATCTCCCTTAGATCCATTCAAGTCTCCGGCTGAACAGGCAACCGTAACGATGGGGACCTGTGCTTCAACGAGGCGCCTAGCAAGTAGCATGCTTTGACCGCATATGTGTTCACCGAATTTGGAACGGACAGAATCAGGTTCAAGGTCTAGATCAAACGCTTTGCGTACCGTTGGGCTCATGAGCATGTCCGTTGCAAGGCCCTGAAAGTGTTGCATGTCATGTATTGCAGGTCCTGTCCCAGAGAATTGATCAAGGCGACTCAAAAGTCCGAGCCGCGAGCTGAGTTTTTGACGGTCAATAGCTTCTTTGGGATTAATCCTAGACGCTCCTAAATCACGCGAAACGCCACCGAATTCTTTGCCCTTTGGTGTTCTAATGACGATCGGGTTATAGCTTGAACCGAGCCACCCCCCGTACTCACCGGCTTGGAGCGTTCCATTATCTACGAGAGGATAGGGGAGTCTTATTGATGAAGGTAATCCTGGTGGAGCATCTTTAAATTTAGATATGACTGACAATAGTGAAGGCCAGTCATTTGAGGAGGGAGGTAAATTTGAGGCAGTATCAGATTGGGGGGGTTTATGTCCAGTAAAGTTCCAATACATGGCCTTGCCGTGAGCAGAACTTCCATGATGCATTGATCGGACTATTGCGAGCCGTTCGGTCTGTTTGGCGAGGTGAGGCATGTGCTCGCCTATGCGTGTTCCGGGCGTTGCGGTAGGAATGGTTTTAAACGTTCCACGCGTTTCACTTGGGCCATCAGGTTTAGGGTCCCAAGTTTCAAGATGGCTCATCCCGCCCCAGGCAAATAGTATAATGCATGATTTAGCTCGACCAGATGTATTGCCGTTAGTTTTGTCTGAATTTGCTAAGCTTTGTAATTTTAAGAAATCAGTGAGGGAGAATCCAA
>SHBV01000060.1 GCA_004211885.1 Verrucomicrobiaceae bacterium | reverse complement strand
AACGACGGCTGCTCGTATTCCGGGATGCCGGTTAGCAACAATGCTCATTCCTATTCCGGAATGACAAACTAGAACACCAAATGAAGCCTCACCGCTAGTCACCTTTTTACTGACAGCATGAGCGTAGTCCGGATAATCAGTTGAATCTGCAGAGTCAGTTCCCAAGTTTTCTACCTGATAATCATTTTCTCTAAGGTGATCACAGAGTATTTCCTTTAGGCCGTAGCCTGCATGGTCGCTGGCGATTGCTATGGAGTGAATCTTTGGCATTTTAAGTTAGGCTATTTGATTAAATATTTGTTTTAATAAAATTAACAAGACTAGGCAGTGATTCATTTAAAAGATCTCTTGTGTGTTCATATTCATTACGATTACCGCCATAAGGATCAGGCACGTCCTGACGAGTAATTAACTCGTTATCACAAAACTCAGTTACCAGAAAGGTCTTTTCTGCTACATCTGGAAACATTTTATTTACAGTGTAAAGGTGACTAGCAGACATGGTAAAGATGTGACTTGCCCAGTCTATTAGTTCACGGTCAAGGAATTGACTTTTATTCGATGAGAGATCAATCCCTTCTTCTTTGAGTATGTCGAGCGTATATTTGCTCGGCCCTTGCCCCCCTCCAGTGGCTACTCCAGCGGACCTGACATCGAATGAGGCTTCATCGTCCTCAGTTATTTTTTGGAACAGCCCTTCGGCCATCGGGCTTCGGCAGATGTTACCGGTACAAATGAATAGAATGGAATAGTTCAAATCTTAACGAGCAAATGCTGAATTGAATGCTAATTATTTCTGGTCGAAAGTTCTCTTAGAGTATCGTAGTGATGCTTGATAATGTCGAAGGCTTCGGTGTCCAGTATCTCAGCTCTCTGCAGACGATCTGCCCGCTCTTTCACATCATTTGTTACGTCTGCAAATTGCATTGCCAACTTTACACTTTGAGGGAGCAGGAGTCTGTTTGCTAGGTGCAAAGAAATACTATCTTCGATGTCCGGAGAAATGTAGTACCCAAGGGCAAGTTCTTCTCCACTCCATGGACCACTAATGATTGTAGTAGATGTTCCATCCATGAGGCTGGACATGGCATTTTCATCGTCAAGCACACCATACTCCTTAGCTTTTTTATAGTTTTCTCTAAAAGCATCCTTGAGAAGATTATTGACGATTTTAGTGTTATTACTATCTTCTTGAGCTTCTTCAAAAACTTGATCTATGCTGAATTTTTCTCCTTTGTGATCTTCTATTTTTCGAAGAAGGTAAATGGACTTATAGATTTTTGATGCTGCTTCATCATCATTGAAGGGTTTAGCATCATCAGTGTGATCCAGTAATTCAGCTATTGCTGCCACATGCCCTTCGTACTCTTTAGTGCCGTCCCTCCAGGCTTTCCAATAAATGAATCCTGTTATTACAACAGCAGTGAAAATTATTTTCCAGAAGTAATCAGCAATCATGATTTAGTAACTGTTTTATATTTATGATATTTGAAGAGTTCTTCAAGCCTTAGTCGCGGTCTGCGCTGCATCGAAATTATCCTTAATGTATTCCTGGTCTCTGCAATGCAGTAATGCATCATTTATTGAAATGTGCTTATTAATTAATAAATGTGCTAAGCTCTCATCGATTGTGTGCATGCCTTCTTGTGTTCCGATTTGAATCAGACCAATGAGTTGTTCGAATTTACGCTCAATCATACATGCTCGGATGCCATGATTTATTTTCATAATCTCGGATGCCATGACTCTTCCTGGATGATCTTGGCGTTCTATGAGTCGTTGGGAAACCACAGCTTGAAGGCAATTTGATAATTGTGTAATAATCATCTCTTGCTGGTCCGCAGGGAAAACATCAATCATTCTATCAAGTGATTTTGGTGCATCGATGGTATGTAACGTGCTAATCACAAGGTGGCCCGTTTCAGCTGCTGTGATGGCTGTTCGTATCGTCTCTAAGTCACGCAATTCACTTACAACAATAATGTCAGGGTCCTGCCTAAGTGCGGATCTCAGAGCGTTTGAGAAGCTATGAGTGTCAGGCCCTATTTCGCGTTGTTTTACTAATCCATAACCATGATCAAATACATACTCAATTGGATCTTCTATTGTTACTGCGACGCATGATCTTTCTCTGAGTATTTTTTGTATCATTGATGCGATCGTTGTTGTTTTGCCTGCTCCTGTGACTCCCGTCACTAATATTAATCCCTGACGCAAAGAGCAGAGATCATTTACGGATGGAGCGTGACCTAGCTGTTCTAGGCTTGGTATTTCCGTTGGGATGTAGCGGAATGAGCCTTCTATACTGCCTCTGACATAGTGAGCATTTGCCCTGAAACGGCCAACGTCTTTTATTGAGATTGAAAAATCGAGCTCAAGATCCTCTTCGAGTCTTGCTCTTTGTGATTCTGAAATGACACCAAGAACGAGTTCTTTGGCTGCATCTGCATCAATGTCCTGATCAGAGAGAGCTTCTAACACACCGTTTTTCCGGCATGCTGGAGGAGCTCCACTTGTGATGTGAAGGTCAGAACCGCCTCTGTTACGTGTTTCGGTTAAATAATCGACGATATGGCTCTTTTCACTCATTTTTTGTTTTAGGAAATGCCACGCATTGCGCGGTCAAAGTCAGATTCGTTACCTGAAGCTGCAGCGGCAATTTCTGGTGTTAAATTTCCATTTTGAGCAGCTTCTACAAGTGCGTGCATAAAAAGCTTATTGTTAGGGTTGTCTCCGCGCCCAATAAAATCAACTATTTCAGGGATCCTTGATTCACGAATATAATTACGGACAACACCAGTATTTTCTACATGTTCTGTCACCAGGAATAGGCCATCTGAGGCGGATGGTAATAAGATTTGGCAGCATATTCCGATCAGCATATTAGATAATAGTTGAAGCTGACTTTCTCGTTCTTCGCTTGGGAATAAATTAGTCAGCCGTTCGACAGTTTCTGAAACGTTAGCGCTGTGAAGAGTTGCCAGTACTAGGTGGCCTGTTTCTGCTGCTTGGAGTGCAATCTGAGCAGTTTCTGGGTCCCTTATTTCACCAAGCAAAATGACGTCCGGTGCCTGCCTTAAAGAACTTCTTAACCCCCTAGCAAAAGAGTCGGTGTCTGTGTGCACTTCCCTTTGCGTGAAGAGTGACTGCTTTGACTCGAATAAATATTCAATAGGGTCTTCGATAGTGACAATGTGTTTAGCTGAATTCTGATTTAACCATTCCAAACTAGAAGCTAAGGTAGTTGATTTTCCTGATCCTGTTGGGCCGGTTATCAGTATGATGCCTGCCGGAGCCATGACCCATCTGGTCAAAATGTCGACTGGCAGACCGAGGCTTTCTAGGTCTGGAATTTCAGTATTTATTTGTCGCAGAACTGCTCCGAGTTTTCCTAGGTGCCGGTGAAGATTGACGCGGAAACGAACTCCATTGTGGGCCATGTAACTTGAATCTCGATCCCCATCATATTCTGGATCAGCTCCACATCTTTTCCAAAAAGCTTCGATGTCATTCTTTTCTATAGGGTCATCCCCAGCAATCATTAATTGGCCATTGACTTTCATCCTGGCGACGCTCCCTTCACTGAGGAAGATGTCGCTGGCTTTATTTTCAAAGGCGGCCTTGATTAGGGCCTCAATCATTGAGCTCATATTAGCCGATCATTAACATCCGCTAGGGGATGTGACAAGTGCCATTGGTTCATATGACATTGATGTCATTTATTATTAACGAGACAATTCCAAAAGTATGCCTTTTAGCAGGATCAAATTTATGGACTATTATTTTCTAGGGTAATCTTGGTTCGCTTCTAGTTCTTCTTTATTTGGTGTTTCACTAGGAATGCCTTCTTTAGGAATATCTAATTCTGCAATCCAAGCGACCGCATTCAGTCCCACTTTTCTAAAATTTTCATCCGCCCAATTGTTGTGTACATGTGCGCCGGTGAATCCAAAGCCTCTTCCTGCTCCGTTTTCGTTCTCAGTGGCCCAAACAACGTGCTGTTTTTCTTTCCTCTCCAAGACCGATGCTCGGACATGAGGGTTGCCACTATGAGCTCCGTCTCTTCGCTTCAGCGTTTCGGCTCCAGGAAGAGCGCTCAGTATTGGAGTGATGCCTTTCATTTCAGGGCGGAAACGCATATGGTAATACCATTCATCATTGATTTTAAATGGCTTAACTCCATTAGCTACCGGATGATCAGGAAATGATTTGAACTCCGGGATCCAGTGAGGATTAACGGACCAGTGAGCTTCAAAAAATCCGCCCATCCAATCCAGGAATTTATCTCCTCCCTGCTTGCCTTTTGGAATTTCTACAGCGTAATGAATGCAGCCGACTCCCATTCCTTTTTTCTGAAAATGATCGATCTGCCTAAGGTGGAATTTTGCCATGTGACCACCACCGCCAGTACAGAACATGACCAACGCATCGGCATTTTGCATAGCCGTAGGGTCCTTAGGCCATCCGTTCTTATACAATGAGGTTACTACTTTTTCTCCATAATGAGCACGGAGACGTTTTGCCAGTAAAATGTTTCCTGCGTTGTGCTCATGGCTTCCCCAACCGTGTGACCGGGTACCTGCATAGAAACATATTTTCTTGGCATCTTCGAGTTTAAGTCTCTTTAGCATGATGTCCTTGAATTGCACTTTCATTGGAGGGCCAGCATGGAGCTGAAGTGCCAGTAGGCCCTGCCTTCTTTTGTTTGGACCATTGTCTGTGACTTCTGCCATCAATGTGCCGTTGATGGACTGCTTGATGTTATATCCTTTTGCAATGATGTGAAATTCATTCCACTCACCTTTCTTAATTGCTTTATTTAATTCTCTGGGATCTCCTACCGGGTCGCCCTGATTTTTCTTCCCTTTCTCATTCACAGTCACTCTTTGTCCTCTTTTTGCGAAGACGCCCCCGAACTGTTCGCCATATATCGTTCCAGTCCAATTGTCTCCGGCCTCGAAGTCTGACTGATATCCCCCGATTCTCCATTCGTCAGCTTTCCCATTTAATTTGAAACTCCGGATTTGAATGCCTGAATTACCCCCTTCGATTTTAAATTTGAGTTTCAACTCAAAGTCATCAAGTTCGCCCGCTTCCCAAATGATGAATGTATTTCCTCTGGTCGGGTTCTGGGCAGTGGTCTGACCAGTGATGGCTCCATCCTGAACGCTCCAGAACTTGGGGTCACCATTCCAATTATTTAAAGATTTGCCGTCAAATATTGGCGCGAATCCGTCAGCTCCACCTTCGTGGTGGTCTGCGTGCGCACAGAGTATTGACAGGCTTAAGATTGAGATAAATGTGAGAATTTTCATTTGTAGCATTTTAGCTCTTGGGCTTGAGCGAGGCAAGCTCTTGTGACAAGAGTTAATGAGATGGAAAAAGGAAAAGAATCGCTAGGACTGACTGAATCTTCCGATTCTGGTCTTGGATTAGTGATGTTTGATGCTCTTTTGGCTCACTTTGCAGGGCATGAGCATGCTCCTGACCTAGATCCTTCGCTTATTAAGGCAATGCGCCATGAATTTGAGAGCAGTGAATTTTTTGGTCAAGATATGCGTCATCTTTGGATGATGCTTGAGAGTGTAGTTACTAAATCAATGTGTTACCCGGGAATTAATGAGGATCGAATAAATTTATTAAATCTTGCCTGCGGGTACTGTGAAGAGGGTGCTGTGCTTCCAGCTTTCTGGGGCCGCACGGGTAAGAAGGTTCATCAATTCTCTATAGATTTAAGGGATGCGGAAATTGACAAGGCTAAGCGTCGTTATGCTCTCACAGAAAAAATCTTCAGAAAGGCAGGGTTGCCCAATGTTAGTGAACTCTCTAAGAGTTCGCAAAGTGTTGAATTTATTGCTGATGATGCAATTCATCTTGCCGAGTACGGACAGATCCCATCTCAATTCAATGTCATATTTATCAGGCATCAGAATCTTTGGCATGACCGATCCACTTGGCAGAGAATTTACGATTTTGCTTTGAATCGTCTTACTGATGAGGGCCTTCTGATTATCACATCATACTTTGACAGAGAACATCACCTTGCCCTTGATTTAATTAAAATGCTCGGAGGTAATGTTTTAGTGAGTGAGCGCAATCATTTGTCACGGGAACTTTCATACCCTGGAAAATCGATTGACCGTCATGTGGCGGCCATCTCTAAGAATAAATAATTATAATGCTGAGTGCCGCATTATGGGTGCCTTCCCTTGAATGTCAATTCGGCTACTCCTGACTTATCAAGATCACCTTTGCCATCGCTGACGAGTTTATTAAATTGAGCGCAAGTCGCATCATTTAGCGGCAAGTTAATTCCAACTTCTTTTGCGATACTGGCAGCGATTCCCGAATCTTTGGCTGCATGTTCCGCAGTGAACCAAGCTTCGTGATCACGAGCGATCATGTCTTCAGCGTCAGTTTCAAGGACTCGTGAATTGGCACCCGTTTGTGAGAACACGTCACAAATCATTTCCAAATCAAGACCGAGAGAATCGGCCAAGCCTAATCCTTCAGCCAATCCTGCAGTATTGATGTTCATGACCATGTTAACGAGAGCTTTGACTTGAGCTGCTTTGCCGATTTCACCTATGTGCTTGAGATTAATGCTCATGTCTTCAAGTACTGGCTTTGTTTCCTCAAAAAGTTCTGCCTGGCCTCCAATCATTAGGTAGAGTTTCCCTTCTCTTGCCTGAGGTATGCTTGAAGCCATGCAGCCTTCTAGGGCTCCTGCTCCTGCATTTTCAGCTGCTTTTGCAACCTCTTGCTGTATTCCTGGCGAAAGAGTGGCACAGTTCACGAAGGTTTTTCCCTCAGCGCTCATCAAGAGATTGTCATCATCTGAAAAATAAATACTTCTCATGGCATCATCATTGGTAATGACAGTGAAAATGATATCTGATGATTCGGTTACGTCTGCGAGTTTTTCGGCATGCGAACATCCAAGCTCAGCTGCGAGTTCCGCTGCTGCTTCCTTATTAATATCATTCACTGATGAGATAGTATAACCTCGATCTTTAAGGTTTCTTGCCATGTTGGCGCCCATGCGCCCAATTCCTACAAATCCAATTTTTTGACTCATGATTAGGTATGTTTAGTTATTTTTTAAATTCAGGGTAAAAAGGGTTATTTTTTTTCTCTTCTCCGATTGATGACATGGGCCCGTGTCCGGGACAAATCACAGTATGATCGGGTAGAGTAAATATATATTTCCTGTTTGTTTTTAATGCATCCATATATGACACCATGCCTCCGCCCATTGATCCAGCAAAAAGCGCATCACCGACAATTGCAATTGGCCTTTCCAAGCCATTAATTACGTAAGTTAGTCCTCCTTTAGAATGCCCCCAAGTAAGATTAGACTTAACGGATAAGCTTCCAATCGAGAAATTGTGTCGATCCTCAATCAGTTCGGCTTCTGCTAGGGGTTCTTTTTCACTAACGAAGACTCTGATGGATGGAAAACTAGATTTGAGTCGTGCAAGATCAGCGATGTGATCTGTGTGAGTGTGAGTTAAGTAGATGGATTCAAGAGTAAGATTATTTAGACGCACAGTCTCAATCAATTTCTCGGAATTTGCACCCGTATCAAATGCTGTCGCTATGCCTGTGGTACTGTCCCACACTAGGTAGGAATTGACATACATATCGGCCCACTTTGTGTTGTACATTTCAAGTCCTTTGACGTTGACCGGTTCGGGGTACCAAGATTTCTGTCCAGCGATAATCAAAGATTCAGGATCCAGATTCAAGTGTGGAGCAATAGAAGCGATTGTCGCTTCATCTATTTTACCGTTAAGTAATCCTGCAATTGATGTTGATGATGCTCCTGATTTTGAGGCCAAATCTTGAACGGATATTTTGTATCCGCGCATGGCTTTGCCTACAATATCTTCAACAAAATCTTCGATGCTGATCATATTTAATATTACTAAAAATGAGGACCATGTCTGAATTTAATCTGTGACACTTCCTGAGTAAATATTCATTGTGCTATCTCTGAGGAATCCAATTAGAGTCTGTCCGGATTCCTTAGCAAATTCAACTGCCAAGGAACTTGGTGCGGATATTCCAGCAACTGTGGGAATGCCAGCAGCTAAAGATTTTTGCATCAATTCGAAAGAGATTCTTCCGCTAAGGAGTAATGCATGGTCTGTTAGTGGCAGGAGATTTTCTAGAAGTGCATAGCCTATGACTTTGTCGAGGGCGTTATGCCTACCTACATCTTCTCGGATGACGACTATTTCTCCGTTTGGATTGAAGAGAGCGCTGGCGTGTAATCCGCCGGTCTTTTTAAATGTAGTCTGTGCTGCGGATAATTTGTCAGGATAACTTGCGATTTCTGAAGAGGATATTTGATTGGGTTTTTGGATTTTTGGAAAATCTATCATTACGGATTCGATTGTGGCTTTTCCGCAGACTCCACAACTCGATGAAGTGAATACATGGCGAGAAAGATTTCCAAAATCAAATTCAACTTCTTTGGATAACAAAGCGCTCACAAAATTTCCCTTTTCGGAACCGTTTGGGGTAAGGCTTTGGCATTCGGAGATTTCAAATACATCATTTCTACTTTTTATGATTCCTTCACTAAGAAGGAATCCTGCGGCAAGTTCACGGTCATGGCCAGGTGTCCGCATGACAATCGCTACATTTTTTTCTTCGACTCGAATTTCTAGTGGCTCTTCAATGGCAACGAAGTCATCAATACTTGAAACAGAGCCAGAACTGTTTTTTTTAATATTGAATATTTTTGATGAATCAGTCACGGGTCAGATTTCTGGAGGATAATTCATGTTAGCAAAAAATTCTATTTCTTGCGCAGTAATTTTACGAGCATTCAAAAGGCCTTCTGTGATTGCTTTCTTTACAAGCTTCTGCATGGATAGAGA
This sequence comes from Verrucomicrobiaceae bacterium, assembly GCA_004211885.1. Taxonomy (GTDB): domain Bacteria; phylum Verrucomicrobiota; class Verrucomicrobiia; order Verrucomicrobiales; family DEV007; genus EC70. Next base: position 8,576 of record SHBV01000060.1, on the reverse strand, counting down.
GCCTGATAGTAATTGGCTTTCGGCTAGTTTAATTATCTCCTTTGGATAAACAGCAGCCATAGGTTCGCTCATTCCATTCTCGTGAATTGGCACTGATCCGCAGCCAGAAGATACGATTTCACCTAAAAATCTTATTGGCATTTCAGGCATATCGACTGCAAGAATGAGTACCCTTTCTATCCTTGTCGAATTCAAGCAATCAATCAGGGCGCCGAGTGGACCTTTGTTAGGCTGGGTGTCTACTATTACTTTGTGATTCGTATCAAAATGCTGTTGATCATTGGCAGATATAATTATTTCTGAAGGCATTAGTTGTTCAATTTTGTGAACTTGATGACGCCATAATGGGACTCCTTTAATTTGGTGGAAGGCCTTATCAGTACCGAACCGTTCTGAACGACCTCCAGCTATAATGGCTGCTGCGAAAGGGAAGTTCACTTAATTGGGTTTATTATTTTTTTGTAAGGTGCCGCTTGTGAGTATTTTGGCTCTCAGACCACCACGCCCCTTCATTGCATCCTCGACGCCTGGAGCGACGGCTCCATTCATCCAATAGCATGGGGCAGCTTCTTGAGTGCCAAGAAAGTCAATTCCTTGGATGGTAAAAGTTTTTCCAATTAATGAGTTCAGATCTACTTGGCTTACGATGATATTTCTTCGGAAAATAGAAGGGCACAGATCTTTAAGTCCGAACTTTTTGCAAATATCTTTATATACTTCCCAAGAGAAAAAAGTGATTTGTCCTTTGTAGTCAGGTTTATAATTGTGAAAACGATCGCCAATGATCCCCATTCCTTTTTCACATATTGCTTCATCAAGATCAGTCATCGGATAATTGCTGGGCTCTTTGCCGTGATGACCATAGAAGTTATGCTTTTTAGAAATATAGATGTGACGAACGATCATCTTTCTTATGAAACTTTTTTCAGGCTCTACAAATATTAAAACACTTTGTTCCCATGGCTATCGTTCTTTTTGTTAGATTCATTGATTCCATCCTGAATACTTTTTTCAAATTTCTCAGTTAGTTGAATGATCGCATTTTTTGAAATCTTTTCATTAGGGCTAACATGTTGTCTTAAATCAATTGGTTGGCATATTTTTGCAAATACTTTTCTTTGGCCGACTGGAGGAGATCCTTTTGAATGGATGTCCTCCCGGAGACGGGCGACAGTTTCTGCTATCCTATCAAGGCTAGGATTATTAGCGGCGTATCCTCCAGAATATCCAAGTATTCGTAGAGCTAACATTGCTTCATCAGCCAGATCAGCTGCATGGAAATGATCCTTTTGTTTTTCTAGATCTATTCTTATAGAATGAATTTTAGAGCGGATTGTTCTTATTCTGGAAATTAGATTTTTCTCGTTATTTACTGTAATTTCGAGCTCTTTTTCTAGCTTTATAATGATTGGTTCTACTGCATCATTTATGAGATTGTCCACATCGGTGTTATTTTTGGGGAGGCTATAATCATGTTTTTGTAAGAATTCGGAGAGGGTCAGGATGCTGATTCGGGTAACTTCTTCTATGATTGGTTTTTCAGAGGACAGTGAGGTGCCGAAATTTTTCGCTATTTCATTGAGATTGAAAATGACGCTTTCACGAACGTCTTCGACAAAAGTGTACTTCAAGGATATTGGTACGGCATAGACTGGAGTATTTTCCCCCAATTTATGCTGAGTCCGGAGCCCAATGTAAGCGGCGCCTTCAGCGAAAGGAGCTACCCGGTCATTACAGAAGTAAACATTTCCTTCCGGAAAGATAACGAGAGGATATTGACCTTCTTCAAGTACTTGAGCGGCGCACTTCATTGCTTTCCTGTCACTCCCTTCACGGTCCACGCTGAATGCTCCTGTCCTTTGCATGAACCAAGAGACAAATTTGTTTCTGGCAAATACATCATAAGCTGCCATGAAGGATGGTTTTTTCTCCATTCTCCTACAGATTTCATTTATTACCTGTGGATCACTGTGCGTTGGATGATTTGGAAGGATAATAAATCTGGCATCCTTTTCTTTAGCAATTTTCTGAAATTCTGTTAACCCATTGACATCAATTTCTTTTAATTTGTGATTCCTAGATTTTAGACCGATAAAACGATTCACTGCTCTACCTAATCCAATGATAAAATTGTTTGGTTTAGGAGGAATGAATTGATATGGAAGATCACTAAACTCGAGCATATTTCTTTTGAGTTTATTGTTTATAGGAGGTCACAGTTTTAGTTTCTGGTGCAATTCTTGCAAGTATGCAATTTTTCGATTGTAGTTAGCAAGTATTTCAGGGTCTTCAACTTCTTGGCTGACAGATTTTCTGTAATCAGCGACGCTAATGAAATCCTTTACCAGATTTGGTTCTTTGATTAATAAATTTAATTCTCCTGAGTTGCACATAGAGAAAATAGATAAATTAGCTGAACCACTAAAAATTGTTTCTCTGTCCACGGCGACCATTTTTGAATGAATCATTTTGGGGGTAAGAAATATACGGGCAGATCCTGATTTCATTATTTTCTCAGCTCTTTTATAGTTGTTGTCGTTGCCTATGTTAGCTTTTTTAGACAGTAACATATTAATTTCTACATCACGTATTGATGCTTCCTTGAGGGCATCTTCAATGTCGGGATCTCCAATGTAAGCTGACTCGATGTAGATTTCTCTTTTAGCTTCTTTCAATAATCTAATTAACAGGGGCTTGATTTCAAAACGGTCTGCACCATTTATTGGCTGGTTAAAAATATATTCAATTTTGTTGTTTAGATTGAAAGGAATTTGGCCTGATTCTCGTTTGTGAAAATGTTCTCCTAGATTCTCCTGTTCTAGGTGCGCCATGTAATCAAAATATTTATGGTGGCGATCTTCAATGTTAATACTGCCTGTGATTAGGTGCTTTTGATCAATGAGGTAATATTTTTGATGGGTATGAACTTTATCTATCCATTCGATTTGAACGTTACTGTGATGAATTAATTTCTGGCCTGCTCCGTTGACGAATTGATCTTCAATGAAAGTGTCAGGAAATGTTGGCGCAATAATTTTCCACCACAAGCTTTTCAATTTACTGGGTTCACGGGGGAGATAAGATTTTCGATTCATTTCGATCCTCTCATACATCATTGCAGACTGATCCTTGGTGATATTAATTTCTACTCCTCGTTCAGCGGCTCTTAAGAGCGCTTCTCCAATCCTGTTGCCAATTTCATCTGAGCGCCATACGTACATATGGATTTTTATGCTTTCCTTGGCTGAGTCAATTAGTTTAAGGACCGTTTCAAATGTCTCCTTTGCGCCATCCGTTTCTTTTGGTCTATGAAGAAGTTTTCCTTTTAACATTTCGTCAGCCCCTTAATTAGTGTGTTGTTTGAGGATGTTACCTACTTCTGTGATTGTTTCATTATACTTGTGTAAGTCATGCCAAGCTCGCACTTTCAGTTCGGATTTGGCGCCTTTAAGATGAGCGCTCTGATAGCTGACTACAAGATCAGTAGCATTGGTTAGAGGTCCTTCACCGCGGAATTTTCCAATCCCAATGATGCTGTGGAAAGGAACTGTTTTTGAGATCGGTTCTGATTGCAGTGAGCGAATAAGATAAGAATTAGGACTCACGTTATCTATACTTTTGAGTTTCATTAATATAGCCGCCTCATCGAAAGGTATGTCAGGGTTGAGGCGTAATCCACTGAGTAAAGAATTCTGTATTTCGATTGGTACTTGGATAATCGAATTGATCATTTTCGAGATTGTTGAAGTAGCAAATTTGGTTCCATGGTGAGGAGTCGCTATAAATATAACCCTCCCAATGTATTCCTGAGGTTTAAAAAGAAACATATCAGTAGCAAGATTCTTTGTCCCGTATGGAGATTGTGAATTATTAATTGGCTTTGGAATCCAAGATGGTATCTCTTCATGACTTTTTGAGATCATTAGCCTAGAAAGAATTCCTCCCATGCTATGACCGACCAAGACTATTTTTTGAAGATTAGGGTTTTTGCCTTCGGGATTATATTTTTTTTGCATGGTCTGTAATTCTTTACGCAAACGCATTGCCGAATAGTGCAAAGGGATTCCAGTAGGATATGAAAAGGTCCAGAACTGATAGCGGTTTCTAATTTTTGGATCTGCCTGCAGTTGATTAATCAGATTGACCCATGCTCGTGGATTTGCTTTGAACCCGTGTATGAGAATCACTGGTATTTTGTTAGGGTCATAGGGATTCATCCTGTGTAGGCCTATCCTATTCATGTATCGGTTAGCATTGATAATTGCTAGAACCTTTGGGATGAGTTTTGTTCGCCTAGTGAGGTAATTGATGGGGGCAGTATAGTCTCGAGCAATTTCAGGGGCTTTAGTTTGATCGTTCTTTGGGTCCAGTAAGTCATAAAGTAAGATCTTGGGATTTTTTTCTGTGGATTTGACTACGGCTGTTACTGGTAAGATTTCACCAATTCCGTTAATGAATCGACTGTCCTGAATTTTCTTCAATAAAATCAAAGGAGTCCCCGACCCTTCTGATTGGTGCCATTTCTGTGACCAGTTAGTACGAATGACTGCGTTCGAGCGAACAACATGACTAAAACTCATTGGGTCGATTTCTTTTCTGCCTATCCATTGGAGGTGAGTTTCAGAAATTGCCGGATCCTTTGATTCGATTAGAGTCGCTAATGAACTTGAGACTTTTCTTTGGGAGGTATTTTTTTTTGTCTTGTCTGCGATAGAATCAATTAATGCTGCTTCTAGCTCTTGTTTTGAATTGAAAGCCTTGGCATGTCTTGACGGGAGAGAACAGGACGTGACTATCATTGCTACTAGTACAAAGATAAGAACTTTAAATGTTAGGACGGTTTTGATCTTTCTGATCATCTAAAAGGCCAATGCAGGTTATTAAGATAAGTTTACGGTTTATTTCCTCTAATGTCTGCTCATATTGCGATGAAAATAATTAGGATATGATAAAATTCTTTTTTGTAATAGTATATATTTTGATCCACCCCTTGTTGGCGAATGCTCAGAAAAAAGATTCCAAATATCTTCCTGGTCAATACAAGAAATATCATCGTCCGATTATTGCAAAGTTAGGTAATGGGAAATTTCAATCTGCTATTTCTGAGCTTAAAGCATATTTAAAAAAGGCTCCTCATGATGAGGAGACACTTTTTTGTCTTGCTTTAGCGTATAGTGGGTCCGGTAACGGGGCTGAGGCATTTAATTATGCAAAGAAAGCTATGTCCCAGGGCTTGCCCTTTGAGCGTTTCATTGCCGGTCCAAGAACTTTGAATGAGGCCTTACTTAAAACTGATGGTTTTATTGAAATGATGCGCTCCTCGTCTGTGAAATTAGTGCACGGTCCAATGATCGGTGACCTGAGCACTGACTCGGTTAAGATTTGGGTCCGCGCATCTAAGGAGTCGGAGATAAAAGTCGTCATCGAAGGCGTGACGGCTGAGCGGGTTCAGGCCTTAGCAAAAAATGATTATACTGCTTTGATACCGATTAGGGGGCTCGAGCCTGATACGTTTTATCATTATCAGATATTCCAAGATGAGCATCCAATTGACCTTGGGATTGAGCCTGGATTCAGGACTCAGAAGGATGGGGGAGGAGACACAATAAAAATTGTTTTTGGTGGAGGAGCCGGATTCACCCCGAAATACGAGCACATGTGGGGAACGATTAAGAATCACAAGCCTGATGCTCTTTTTCTCTTAGGTGATAATGTCTATATTGATCGACCAGAGATACGAGAAGTGGGTCAGTACTGTTACTTTAGGCGGCAGTCTCGACCAGAGTGGCGCAAATTAATTGCGAGTGTCCCGGTCTATGCGATCTGGGACGACCATGACTTTGGGACTAATGACTGCCATGGTGGAGCAGCCGTTGATGAGCCGAAGTGGAAGCCTCAGGTATGGTTAGATTTTAAAATGCAGTGGCCGAATCCGGAGTACGGGGGAAAGGGGAATCATCCCGGGTGTTACTTTACGCATCAATTTGGACAGAGAGTTGAATTTATTTTTATGGACACCCGTTATTATAGAGAGCCTTCAGAAGGTCAGATGCTTGGGCCAGTTCAACTTTCATGGCTCAAAAGAAAGCTGAAAAATTCTAAGGCGGAATTTAAAGTCATTTGTTCATCAGTTCCAATGACGCCAGGAGTGAAGCCGGGAAGTAAGGATACCTGGGATGGTTATTCAAGAGAGCGCATGGAAATATTTTCTTATATCGAAAAAAATAAAATCAGCGGAGTGTTCGTTTTGGCTGCGGATCGACACAGGTCAGATGCGTGGAGGAATGATGGCTTTGGTTCTAGTTACCCAATTTATGAATTCATGAGTTCGAAGCTCACTAACATTCATACCCATAAGATCATTGATGGTTGTATTTTTGGGTACAATGAAAAGCCTAGCTTTGGTGAGGTGATCTTTGATTTTAGTAAAGGCAATCCCACAGCAACTTACACTGCCTATTCAATTGATGATGAAAATGTCGGTTCTGTGCAGATAAAGCTGAAAGAATTGCAGTATAAAAAATAACTACTGCATGAGCAGGCGGTCATTTTATAATGGTAATTTATTAACTTGTTATTTTGCTACTTTAGTAGTCTTCTATAATTATGAATTCTACTCGTTCTCTTATTATTTTTGTAGTTTTTTTAATTTCATTTGTCAGGACGCTACTGGCAGGAGAGATATCATTTAGTGAAGCACTCACTGATGATGCGAGTACTGGTATTAATACTTCAATCATTTATACGCATGCGGTCAGTGGGGGAGCGGCAACGACAGTGAATGGAGTTGATTTCGAATTATTAGACGGGGTTACGGATCCATCCGATTTCAGTTGGGAAGTGTCTTCGGTGAAGAATCAATTGCAAAATAACAATGGTGGTTGGGATCCTTTTGCGGCTGGAGTAACCGAGCAGGGGCTACAGTCTCTGTTGGGATCTTTTACTTTTAACAATAATGGGGAACCGGGTTCGAATCAGACATTCATATTGAGTGGATTAACGCCGGGACAAGAATATGAAGCGCGACTCTATTGCAGGAAATGGTCTGACGGTACAGAGAGGACTCAGGAAGTGACTTTTACGGCCGGAGCACAAGAGGGCGTCACAGAAATGTTTGCGGAAGACCGCCCGGAAAATGATCCCATAGGGGCCCTGGACCGTGAGAGTGCCTATTATATTGCTTATACATACACTGCAGATGCTGAAGGAGCACTTTCGATTCGGTTCGATGTGACTGGAGCAGCGGGGACTGGAAGTTTTCATATGTATGGCTTAACGAACCAAGTCATTGGTGATCCTGTATTTGTTGTTTCTGCTGATACCCGTGAATTTTCTTATTTGGTAGATGAGAATGGTGCTATTTCGCAACTCATTGGCAGCTATGATGGGGAGGCCGAACCAACGGAATTTACTTTGGTCGAAGGTGACGGCGATGATGATAATGATCTATTTAGGATTGTCGGAGATGAGCTACGGGCAGGCAGGTTCGATTTCAGTTCAGACGATGATGGTACGCAATATTATGTTCGTGTGCGGGGCCGGGGCACAGAGAGCGGTGAGTCCGGTGAATCGATGCTGGTCTTTACGCTGATCGGAGAGAAAGAACCGAGTCCGTTTACGTTTGTTGGACCATTAACTGATGATGAGAGTAGCGGCATTGATCCTGAAAATGAGTACTCGCATGCGATCAGTGGCGGAGGCGCGGAGACTGTTAACGGTGTTGAATTTGAATTATTGGATATTAATACGACGCCAAATAATTTTTCCTGGGAAGTTTCATCTATTAAAAATCAGCTCGATAATAATAATGGTGGATGGGATGTTGGGTCCAGTGGTGTCACGGGGTCAGGGCTATTGGATCTGCTCGGTTCATTTACCTTTAATAATGATGGGGCTGTAGGTTCTAATCAGACCTTCACTTTGAGCGGCCTCGATCCTGGAGGAGCTTATGAGGCCAGACTTTACATGAGGAAGTGGGACAATTCGACGCAACGCCAACAACTCGTTGAATTTACTGCCGGGGACAAGACTGACTCAATAACATTCAGTGAAGATCATCCGGAAATTGAACCTATTGAGATGCAGTTTCGGGATCAGGCATGGTACATGAGTTATACCTATACGGCCGGGGCAGATGGTGAATTGCTCATTAAATTCACTGTCACTGATGATAATACTCAGGGAGTGCCTGGCAGTTTCCACATGTATGGACTGACCAATCAGGTCGTACAGAGTTCCGCTGATGATGATAATGATGGTTTGCCTGATGTGTGGGAAGAAAAGTATGGAGTTGATGATCCTGAGGCTGATGAGGATAATGATGGATTAACCAACGCTGATGAGTTTGAAGAGAGAACTCAGCCCAATAAAGCAGATACTGACGGGGACGGGCTCAATGACGGGGCTGAGATCGCTGATACGAAGACTAATCCTTTGAAAGCGGATTCGGATAATGATGGGCTTGATGATGGGGTAGAGACAAACACCGGGGTTTTTGTGAGTTCTAATAACACTGGAACCGACCCGAACAACAGAGACACGGACGGAGATAATTTTTCTGATGGTTATGAGATTGA
>SHBV01000006.1 GCA_004211885.1 Verrucomicrobiaceae bacterium | reverse complement strand
TTAAAATATTCTTTATAACTAATGTTTAAATCCTGTTTGCTGTAAAATACCTATTTATTTACTTCGCCCCAAACTACATTCATAACCTCGTGAAGGTCAGGGTCATGTTTCTTAAGTTCGGCACGAACAAATGGATAAAAGTCGTTACGGTAAAAGTAGGCCTCAGTCCCTTCCGCAAAGTATTCTTTATGATTTGTCATAGCGTAATGCTTAACTTGTTGCCCAGTGAAGAGCATTACTCGGTCATAGCTGCCTGATTTTTTTGCCTTATTGAACGCTTTGATCGTTCCAGGATGTTCGAACGTGAGGAACTGGTCATGGTATGCATGGGCAAGTTCATGGAGAACGACCGCTGGGTGCTTTAGCAATTGTCCCCGAGAAATTAGAGCCTTTGCTTGTGGAATATGAACTTTCTTATGTAGCCGTGTATCGTGTCCATTAGTTTTAAGCCAGCCGATTCCAGGATGATATTGCATGGCGTGCAAAGTTGGGTGGCTATGTTCAATCCAGATTTCGCAAGTTTTGAGTTTTTCAAGAGCTTTTCCTTGAACAAGTATGGCAATTCTTTGCAAATGATTTGAAAGCATTTTGAGTGCTTTGGCGCCGGACTCAGCGTGTTTGCCTTCTAATAACGCGGGGTCTATATGTATTTTCCATCCTTCTATGTTTTTGATGACGGGATCGAAACGGACTCCTTTCTTTGCTTCATTATCTTTTGCCGTAGCATAAAAGGTAATGATGCTGACGATGAATAAGACGATAGAAATAATATACTTTGTTCGGCGCATTGTAATGTGATTTTAAGATTGGTTTCGGATCTATGGAGTGCTGATCAGGGAAGTTTAGTTTGATTCTTTTGCTAAATGCTTATTGGCAAATTTAATATAGTTTTTCCAGTCATATGACGTGATGTCATGTTTTCCACTACGGATATGATAGCCTATTTGACCATGGACAGGTTGATTTACTTCTGGCATTTCTTTGCATGGTAGACCCTCAGTGCCAAGTAATTTGTAAATGCTATGAGCTCCTTTTGCTGATAGGAATTCACCTCTCGGATCAGCCCACTTGTCACCTTCGGCGCTGGCCACATAAAGAGGACGAGGGGCAATTAGTGATAGGAGGATGTGTTGATCAAATGGTAAGGATCCTTCCTTGTTATTATAGGCCTTAAAATTTCCACAGAACCAGTGAGGGAATGAATTGTTGATTCGATTTACGGTCTCACCAAATCTTCTTTTGGACAGGGCGGCTCCACCGCATCCTGAATTGTTAGATATAACTAATGCAAACCTGATGTCGGAGGCTCCTGCCCAAAGAGAAGTCTTTCCTAGCCTCGAGTGCCCAATGACAGATACTCTTTTGGCATCGATAGTCGGTTCAATTTCAGAGTAATCTAGTATCCTACTCAGGCCCCATGCCCAAGCAGCAATCGTGCCCCATTCGTTTGGAGCGGGTTTCCCATATGATGAATGGACTCCATTTTTGAATTCATCGTGGAAATCAGGATCAACATCTCCACAGTAGGCAGTGATCAATGCATAGCCTTGGTTGATAATAGATCTAATGTCCCAACGACTACTGGAGCTGCCTCTATCTTTGTCTGATGCTCTTTTGTTTTTTGTTCTTGGTACCCAGCCCTTTGGTAGTTGGATTGATGGGTCAGAATGGACAGTATGGTTACCGTTAAAATTGTAGCCCACGAATGCTGGCACTGGTGACACAGCTTTGGCTGGTCGAACAATTAGCAATGTCAATTCAGCTCCCGCGAAATATAGTGAGGGCTGAGTCATGATAGCTTGGCCTCCGAGTATTAACTTTTCTTTTTTTTGACCAGTGATCTTTAGATTTTTTTTATCAAATTCTGGAGATTTTCCAAACATTTGATCTTCGATGAGCTTCAAAAATGATGTTCTTTTTTTAGGCCATTCGCTGGACTCGGTAATGCTTGCTCCTGGATCTATAAGTTTATAACTAGGAACTTTTGATTCATCATAGTTAAAACCTCTTTGCCCAGCATAGCTGAAGATGTTTATAGACCAAATTAAATAGAGTGATCCGAATATCTTTAATCTGACTCTATTAGAACTAATTTGAATCCTTGTCTTGGTCACCATTCTTTTCGCGAGTTGTTAAACTTTTTTCAAACCATTCCGTAAAAGCTTTTGTTTTCCGATTATTATCTAGACCTTCAGGGCGTGATCCTAATTTAATTGCCACTTCTATTTTCTCCCTATTATTTAGTCCGGGTTTAACGCGGCTGATATTCAGTTTAACATCTTCTCCAGCTTCTTTTGCGCGGATGTATTTTGATAGTTCAACATATGCTGGGCTCTGAAATTTAAATGCTTTTCCGTCGAGGTGGGTAATGCGATCTCCAGGCTTTAGTCCGGCCTTTGATGCTGCGCTGTTAGGTACTACACTAAGTATTTGCACTGCTCGGATGTTTTCTACAGCACCGTCATTTATGATCCGCATAGGAGAATCCATCATGCGTATTCCGATAAAGCCTTCGGGCCGTAGGTTCCCAGATACGATTCCAAACATTGCTGAGCGTAGTCTGTAACGAATTTCTGGATCAGTTGATTCCAAATAAATATCGAGTGAACGATTCAATATGGATTCTTTATTCTTTTTACCTTCTTCTAGAATTTGATCATGCGCTTTTTGTCTTATTTCATAGCGTTCACTTCCGAGCTGATTGAACAATTGATCAAGTTCATTGACTGCTTGGCCTTGGCTGAAGGCAATGAATGTTAGCAATGCAATCAGGATGATCCCAATTCTGTTAATCAAAGTCATAGAGGATAAAGATAAGCTTATCACTTTTGTTGGTTGCTATCAATGAAAGCAATGACAATAGAAAAGGGCGCAAACGGTTAGGTTTGCGCCCTCTGTGATTTTACTAATTTATACCTATATTACCTTAGTTTGGCCAGGTACCGGTCTTTTGTACTTTCCGTTTTTGTCCGGTAATACGGGTGGAGCCGCATCCCAATCCAGGTCAGCATCGTAAGGAAACACATCTATTTTAGTGTTAAGGCATGAGTCCATTTTAAGGAGTTGGCCAGAATAAGTTGCCATGCGTCCGTAAATGGCCGTCATGGAACTCATCGCGCCATTATCACATTCATTGAATTCTGTGTTGTTTCTAATTGCGTCAATGAATGCTGTTTTATGAGCTATCTCAGAACTTCCTCTTCCTTGTGCCCGATGAATTTCCTTGCCATCATTATCAAAGATCTTTCCAGCACTTATAATTGCGTATCCCTTCGAACCGTGAGCATGCTCTGATACGCTATTAAATACTCCACGAATGTGTCGGCATGAGCTGTGCATACGTACAGAAGGACCATCCCACTTGGGGCCATAAACATATTCGACTTGATGATGATCAAAGGTTTCTCCTGTGTCTGGGCCTTTACGGACTTCACATCCGCCTTTTCCTTGAGCAACTTCGGGATATGAGCCCATGACCCAGTTGCATACATCAAGGTTGTGGATGTGCTGTTCTACAATGTGGTCACCGCACAGCCAATTGAAATAATACCAATTTTGAATCTGATATTCCATTTCAGTTTGACCCTCTCTGCGTGGACGTGTCCACGGAGTGTTTCCATCCCAGTATGATCTCAAGGAGACAACGTCGCCGATTGCTCCATCCTGTATTCTTTTAATCGTATCAATGTATCGCGCATCATGCCTGCGTTGAAAACCTACACCAACTTTGAGACCCTTAGCCTTTGCTTTCTTATTTGATTCAAGAAGCATTCTGCAGCCGCGACCATCTACGGCGCATGGCTTCTGCATAAAGACGTGTTTTCCTTGATTGACGGCGTAATCAAAGTGAACAGGTCTGAATCCGGGAGAAGTTACCAAGAAAACAATATCAACTCCTGAGTCGATTACTTTTTGGTAAGCATCGATCCCAGAAAATACCCTGTCCTTACAGTCTAATTTTTCTTTGTTTCGATCATTAGATAATTGGTTAAATTTATTTTGAGCATTTTTCTCAAATGCGTCACCCATTGCCCAGAGTTTAACCTTTCCTCCTACGCCAAGTACTTGCCTAATGTCACTGGTTCCCTTTCCTCCGCAACCGACTAGGCCAACCTTAATTTCTTCGCTTCCACCCTCGAATGCTTTAGATTTTCTCGGCAAAGAGGTAGCTGTAACAGCAGCAGCAGCAGTTGATGTTTTAATGAAGCTTCTTCGTGTCTTTTCTTTTGTTGGACTGTTCATCATATTTATTGTGAATGTATTTATCTTTTTATTTATTAGGGAATTAATTCTGCCACAAAATTAAATGACAGGGAAAGTTTCTTTTTATTCTTTAGTGAGGAGCTCATCCCGTGTAAATAGCGAGCAAACCTTATAGCCTGCGTTTTCTATTATTTCTTTTCCTCCTTCTTGTCGGTCCACCAGAACCACTACGAAGGCAACTTTTCCGCCTGACCGCTCAATCGCTTCAATGGCATTGAGTGTTGATCCTCCAGTAGTAATAACGTCGTCAATAGCGACGACAGTATCTCCTTCTTTGAAGCCGCCTTCTATCTGTTTTCCTTTTCCGTGTTCTTTCGCTTCTTTTCTTACAACAAAAGGTCTTAGGGGTGATGGATCGCCTGCTTGGTAAGAAGCCATGGCACTTGCGAGAGCAATCGGATCAGCTCCAAGAGTCAGACCTCCAATGCCGCTAATCGATACTCCCAATTCCTCACTTTTTTCAATGACTGTATTTCTTATTGCTGCACCTACAAGACACGCACCTTGTGGGTCTAGTGTAGTTAACCTGCAATCTATATAGTAGGTACTTTTTTTCCCTGATGCTAGAGTGAAATCTCCAGTGAAAAATGATTTCTCACGTAAGAGTAAGAATAGGTCTTTCACTGCGTCTGATTGAGGGAAGTCAGGCATTTAAGATATAGAATTATCTTCAAATCTTCTTAAGAGTCGAGTCAAAATATTATGATTCCTGACTTAGTAGGCAAAATTTTCTACAAAATGAAACTCAAAAGAGATTCTTATTTTAACCATCCAGCTACTGATTTAGCGTAGTATGTTAAAATAGCGGAAGCTCCTGCTCTGTGAATCCCCGTTAGGCTTTCCATTACGACGGTTTGTCGATCAATCCATCCAGCAGCTGAAGCACTTTCGATCATCAGATATTCACCGCTGACTTGGTAAGCAGCGACAGGTACTTTCACATTATTTGAAATATTTGCTAATACATCTAGGTATGGCCCTGCGGGCTTGACCATGACCATGTCGGCTCCTTCTTCTATATCAAGTATTACTTCACGAAGTGCTTCCTTGGCATTGGCCGGATCCATTTGATAGGTCTTCTTGTCTCCTGATTTTGGTTCTGAGTTAAGGGCTCCTCTGAATGGGCCATAATAACCAGATGCATACTTAGCAGAATAGGAAAGGATGGAAACATCTGTAAAGCTATGACTATCTAAGGCTTGGCGAATAGCTCCTACTCGACCGTCCATCATGTCGCTCGGGGCAACAATATCAGCTCCTGCCCTCGCATGGCATAAGGATTGTTGTATTAGAATTGCGACTGTTTCGTCATTCAATACTTTGCCTGACGAATCGACTAGTCCATCATGCCCATCACTATTATAAGGATCGAGTGCTACATCAGTGATAACTGCTAAATGAGGGAACGAACCTTTGATTGCTCGAATGGTTTTAGGTAATAACCCACTATCATTGAATGATTCTTCAGCGTCTGGGCTTTTTAAGTTACTATCAATGGCCGGAAATAATGCGATTGCTCCGATCCCAAGATCAGAGGCTTCTGAGATCTCATGCAATAAGCCATTGAGGCTCCAACGAGTACATCCTGGCATTGATTCAATGCTTTCGTCTTTATCCTTGTCATGTATAAAGACGGGATAAATTAAAGATTCGGTGACTAGGCGAGTCTCGCGGCACAGGTCGCGGATAACGGATGATTTCCGATTACGTCTAGGGCGGGCATTTAAATTTTGGTTACTCATTAGCGAATTCGTCAAAAGCCAAATGGGTTAAACAATGTTAAGGGGATTGAATCCATTAATAGTTTAGACTCATATTTTATGGATATCACTTACTTTTAGCGGCTCATTCTCCCTTCTATCGATCTGTTAAAGTATCTATAAAAACATCAAATTTAGATCCTTGGATTTAGATCGCTATTGGATTACTATTCCAAGTGACGATTTTTACTAATGAAGACTGCTACTAAAAAATTTAGTATCGCTCAGCTAGATGAGATTGATGCAACTAAATGTCCTTGCGGAACAGCGCGCCGAGCATTTGGAGATTCTGATGAGGTGGCTTCGGTACATTTAGTAAACATTTCTAAAGATGCGGTCTCGCACTATCATAAGGTAATGCATGAGGTTTATGTTGTTTTAGAAGGAGAAGGATTCATTGAATTGGATGATGAAAAAATACCAGTGAAGCCTATGACGGCAGTCCTAATTAAGCCAGGATGTCGTCATAGAGCAGTGGGCGAGATGAAGATTATTAACATGCCGATACCGGCATTTGACCCTAAAGACGAATGGTTCGATTAATATTAGTTTTTCAGTTATTATTTTCTGGTGTGGCAATTTCTGCTTCACCGATTCATGAAGTTCCTTTCCGGACAATTGAAGGTAAGTTAACTTCTCTTTCTGAGCTTAAAGATGGTCCCGTCTTGATTGTTAATGTTGCCAGCGAATGTGGATACACTGGCCAGTATGCGGGATTGCAAATATTACATGAGCGATACGCTGAACGTGGTTTAAATATAGTTGCGTTTCCTTGCAATGATTTTGGAGGACAAGAACCAGGTTCCGAAGAGGAGATAAAAGAATTTTGTAAAAAGAAATTTAACGTGACATTTCCAATGGCATCTAAAATTAAAGTCAAAGGAGATGCGAGTCACCCTCTTTACAAAATGCTCACAGAGGAAAAAAGTAATCCTGCCTTCTTCGGTCATTTGAAATGGAACTTCGAAAAATTCTTGATAGACCGGGACGGTCAAGTCGTGAACCGTTTTAGGACAAGAGTTCGCCCAACTTCTGACGAGTTGACTGCCGCAATTGAATGGGCCCTCATGGATAAGAAGACTCAGAGGGAGCAATATGACAAGGTAGGGCCTCCGGCCCTTTTAGAGTATTGTGAGCGACAGATCGCTAGGACAATGCATTGGCAGGGAGCTCCATGGCTAATGAGAAAGGTCAGGGAAGAAGAAGAAAGAACTTCAGAAATGGTCAAAGAGCTCAAATTAAAGCCTGGCATGTCAGTAGCAGACATTGGTTCTGGCAATGGGTACCATACGCTAATGATGGCAGAGATTATCGGTAATAAAGGAACGGCTTATGCTGTTGATATTCAGCCTGAAATGTTGCAAATGCTCGAGAAAAGAGCCAATAAAGCTGGCATGAAAAACATAAAATCCATTGAGAATAGGTACTGGGACACTGATCTTCCCGAGTCAAGTATTGATTTTGCATTGATGGCAGACGTTTACCATGAATTTTCTCATCCAGAACAAATGCTTTCCAGTATTAGAAGAGCATTGAAGCCGCAAGGCATTGTTAGTTTACTTGAATTTAGAGAAGAAGATCCCAAGGTTCCGATCAAACCTGAGCATAAAATGTCAAAGGAACAGGTGATTAAGGAGATGACAAAGAATGGCTTTAAGCTTTCTCGTTCTTACGACAAGTTGCCGTGGCAGCATTTATTATTTTTTCAAGTGGACACAGAAGCAGACTTGAAAGGTCTAGATAAATCTGGATAATAAAAAACAAAATAAACTAATAAATATTTAATGAAAATTATAATAAAAACTCTCATTCCTTTACTGTTAATTTCATTTTCTAATGTTGTCGTTAAGGCCGGTGATTGGACAAATATGTTCGATGGAAAGACCCTGAAGGGCTGGAAAGTCAATACCGAGAATCCTAAAACCTTTTCAGTTGTTGATGGTGCCATTAAGGTGTTCGGTCCTCGTGCCCATATGTTTTATGGTCAAGATGGTAACGAAAAGCTCAAAGACTTCGAATTTGAATGTGAAGTTAAAACAGCCAAAGGTGCAAATGCAGGTATATTTTTCCATACCGCGTATCAGGCTAATGGATGGCCTCAGGTAGGTTACGAAGCGCAGGTCAACGCTACTCATAGTGATTGGCGGAAAACAGCGAGCGTATATAGCTTTAAGGATGTTAAGAAAGCTCCACACGTTGATGACGAATGGTTCAAATATAATATTAAGGTGAAAGGGAAAAAGGTCACCATTACCATTAACGGTAAAGTCGCTAACGAGTATACAGAACCTAACAACCACAAAGACAAGACTAAGAGATTAGGAGAGGGAACGATCGCCATTCAGGGACATGACCCAAAGAGTCTTATTTACTTTAGAAAATTACGAATTCGGAAGCTTGACTGATTATTTTCGATAAAAATTAAAATCATCTAAAGCCGCTATGGAATGCTTATATTTCATAGCGGTTTTTTATTGTAATGATCTCACTTATAGATTGATAAATATGGAAAATATGGTAATTATATATATTAATGAGATTGAATGTCCGAAATTACTATGGTGTTTTGACCATGGGTCTATTTGTGGCATGCCAGATTTGTGCGAATGCTGAGTCGGATCATGTTGCTGATAGAATTAATCAGCCTAATGATCATAAGAAAAATTCTATCGAACAATTCAAATTCCTTTTTGAGCAAAGGAACTTTACTCAACTTTTAGAGAAGAGCCAAAAATATTTATTAGAGTTAGAATCAGAGGACCGTAATTTTGATGCTGTTATATATTTTGCCGCTGTCGCCAATTATCATGTGGGGAATCATCGGGCAACTCACACCTTATTAAATTCTTTTAGTACAAAATATCCCAACAGTAAATATTTAGAAAGTGCTCAATTCTATTTGGCAAGTAACCAAATAAAAATGCATTGGTGGAGAGCAGGCAGCTTGGCTTTAAATCGATTCATTCAGCGCTTCCCTAATTCTATACACTTAGCTGATGCGCTTTACGGCTGCGCTTCGGCTGACTATTTTTTCAAAGACTATAATTCTTGTTTAGATTGTATTATTAAAGTTGAAAGAATTAATGATGATCCGCCTTTAGATCTTAGAATTAAACTTTTAAAAGGTTATGCTTTGAAGGAACAGGGCAGGTTAGCTGAGTCTGAAGGTGCGTTTTTGATTGCTAAGAACAGGGCTAGGCTGATCGATTCTTCACATTCTATTGCTAGGTCATTGCTTAATTTGATTATTGTTTCTGCCGATCAGAAACGGTGGAGAGATTCATCATCCTATTATTATATGTTCATGCATGATTTTAAAGACTCAGTTTATGCGATTAATGCAGCAGTTGCAGGTATCAAGATATTGGAACAGATGGAGAATGAAGACGCGGCTATGGAGAGATTTGAGAATATTCTTTATAGCATGACGACTGCTAATGCTAAGCATTTAAATGATGCTCTTTTAAAATATTCAATGTCAGTTCAAAAGAAATATGGCACTTCAAATATTTTAATGCAATTGGGTAATTTGCTTGGTCGATGTGAAGAGTCTTCATGCGTTCGTGAGGCTTTAATTTTTGCTCAACTCGATATCTTAGAAAAACATATTCCAGAAAATGATCAGGAAATTGAGGTTTATTATAAGGAAATAATGAATGAGTTTAATTTCCAATCTCTTTCGGTTCCCGCTCTCTTGAAATTGGCTTCACATTACAGGAGTAAAGATTTCACTTTGGCGACTAAACTTTATCGAGAAGTTCTGGATCGCGGAAGTTCTAGATATGAGGCAGAAGCAATATTTGGTATGGCGAAAATTCAATCGTCATCCAGTGATCAAACAATGCTAAGGTCCTCAATCCTGGGTTTTCGCCAGGTCGTTGAAATGTTCGGTGATGTAAAGCTACAGGAAGAGTCTTTATCAGAATTAAATAAAATATTAGAGTGCCATAATGAGTTATCTAAATCTGATGAGGTTTTGATGAGCAACTCAGAATTAATTGCGTTAGTCAGTATGCCTCGAAGGGTAGTTAATAGAAAAATTTTAAGAAATTAGTCTTAAAGTTCCTGAGTATTAACTGAGAATGCTCAATTTACGGGTGATTTGAGAAGATCTCCGTAGCCATAATGTTAAGTCGTAATTATTTCTTTATTCAACTAGTTGGATTATTGGTATATAGGTGCTCTAATTCTAACGATGTCGGTGGCACAAACTAGCTATAAAATAGGCAATGAGAGTCTCATTCAAGTTTTGCCTAATGCTTCTGATCGTTTGTTGGGGCTGTTGAAAAAACAAGGAAAAATAGATTATGGGGCTCTTAGGGTAGCTGTAGTGGGTGGGGGCTGTTCAGGGCTTCAATACAAAATGGATCTTGTGGATGGACCTTTAGATCGTGACATCATGGTCACTTCAAATGATGTTCGCGTAGTAATTGATCCTAAGAGTGCACTTTTCGTTGCCGGATCTCAATTGGACTGGAGCGATGACTTGCAAAGTGGGGGTTTTAAAGTTTCAAACCCTAATGCCGAAGTGACATGTTCTTGTGGTGAGAGTTTTTCAGCCTGATCGCAATGAGTATTAGTGCTGATTATTTTGTTGAGCTTGGACAGGAACGCATTTTGTCAATGGATTTGGATTCCTTGCGTGCATCATATCAGAAGAAAGCTAAACAAGTTCATCCTGATGGAGGAGGTGATGAATCGGATTTTGATAGCCTGAATCAGGCTCATTTTGTGTTGAGTGATCCTTTCAGGAGAATAGAGCATTTATATGAATTGTTATTTTCTAGTACTATTGATTCTTCTGGTAGCCTTTCATCTCTTGCACTAGATCTATTTGGAACTTTAGAACCAATTGTTTCAAGGGCGGATACAATTATTAAAAAGAAGGAGCTTGCGACTACTGAGATTCAGCGTGCTCTTATTGCTAGGGAATCGATAGAAATCCAAAAGAATTTAATTGAAGCTAATGGAATCATTAGATCAAGAATACAGGAAATTGTTGATTCTTTTTCTGCGATAGATGCTAGTATTGAAACAGACAAAGATTCAGCCAAGGAGCAGATGCAGACCTCAGCAAGGGATTTGGCCTTTTTAGGCAAATGGGGAAATGAAGTAATGATTAGGATGAGGTCCCTGATCTAATTTATTTGTTTTTGATGCAAAATCATGAGTGACAAAATATTAGGTATAGATCTTGGGACTACGAATTCTCTAGTAGGAATAGTTGATTCAGGGTTTCCTATATTATTTGCTGATTCTGAGGGCGTTCGTCTTACTCCTTCAGTCGTTTACTGCGGTAAAGGGGCAGATATCGTAGTTGGGGCAGAGGCTAAAAGAATGATGGCGCGGCGGCCCGAGCTTACGGTCTCTTCAGTAAAAAGAAAAATGGGTGATGGCTCAGAGTTGATTCTCGGCAATGAAAGGATGAGTCCTGAGGAAATATCTGCTCATATTTTGATTTATCTTAAGAGCATTGCTGAGGAGGCTAGTGGAGAAGTGTATCATAAAGCTGTCATTACAGTGCCTGCTTATTTTAACGACGCACAAAGAACGGCGACAAAGAAAGCAGGAAAATTGGCTGGTCTCGAAGTGGTTCGAATATTGAGTGAGCCGACAGCTGCTGCAATATCATATGGGCTTGATAAATTGAAGGAAAAGTCAAAGGTCGTTGTGTATGATTTCGGAGGAGGAACTTTTGACGTTTCTGTTCTTGAACTTAACGAGGGAGTATTTCAGGTACTAGCTACTTCTGGAGACACTAAATTAGGGGGCGATGATTTGGATTATGCAATTGCTAAATATTTTTACAATTTGGCAGAGTCCTCAGAACTTTCAGAAGCTCCTATTGGAGTGAGGCAGCGTTTTCTTGAGGCTGGCAGATTAACAAAAGAGACCCTGTCATCTAATCAAGAATACACGGTCAGGATCGCTTTCTATGAAGGGGCAAAAAGTTTTGAATTTCAAATTGAGCGTAATGATTTCAACCAGATCGTAAAACCAGTCATTGAGAAGACCATTAGCCATTGCAAGACGGCCCTGCTGGACTCAGGACTTGATAAGGAAGATGTGGATTCAATTGTTTTAGTTGGAGGGAGTACTCGAATCCCGCTAGTTCAACAAATAGTAGAAGAGGTATTTGGAAAAGTTCCTGACCTTTCTCAACACCCTGATGAGGCGGTTGCTTTGGGTGCAGTTATTCAGGCAGGTATAATGTCTGGGGCAATGAAAGAGGTAATTTTGTTGGATGTTACCCCTCTTTCCCTTGGCATTGAGACTTTTGGGGGCCTCATGAATGTTATTATTCCTCGCAATACAACTATTCCCGTTCGCCGAGGAGAAATGTTTACTAATGCTGTTACGAGTCAGGAAAGTATGACAATAAAAATACTTCAAGGCGAAAGAGAGATGGCAAGAGATAATTGGAAGTTGGGAGAATTTGAAATAGAATTTGAATCGGTTCCTAAAGGTAAGGCTCGGGTTGGAATTGAGTTTTGCCTTGATGTCGATGGTATACTTACGGTTTTGGCAAGGGACACTGTGACTGAAAAGGATAAGGTTCTTGAAATAAGAGATTCAGCAGTGGACGTGGATGATGCGAGTGTTGAAAGGATGGTCAACGAATCAATAGAAAATGCTTTTGAGGATATGAATGAACGAATTTTAGCAGAAGCAAGAATGAAGAGTAATGAATTGATCCCTGCCGTAACTGAGAGCCTTGCTTTAATGGGTCATGAATTAGAGGAGCAGATTAAACGGGGGATTGAACGTAATTTAGAAGAGGTAAAAAAAGCTATGCTAGGTAATTCTTCTAAGGATCTAAAAGATGCCAATGAGGCGCTTGATAAGTCAACTGAGCCGCTAGCGGTATTGCTTATAGAGAAGGCATTGGAGGAATAATGAAGTTATTGCTTAATGTAATCTCTTTATAGTATTCTGTTATCTTAATTGTAATGGATTGGATCAATTTACCTGACTCAATTATAATTAAAATATTTTAAGGAGCAGAAAGTGATACCTTCGCGAAGAGAAGAGGGGCATGATCCCAAAAAGTTTGCCGACGATTCTGATCAGAATCTAACAAATGATATAGGGGCAGGAGTTGAAACCCCGCAGAGTGATGAAGAGGTTCTAGCTGCAATTTGCAGGGGAGACCTTGAAATTTTTTCTGCCAAGAAAATTGCTGGAGGAAAGATTGTTTTTGGATGTCCTTTTTGTTCCAGACCCATTGAGATTAAACAGCGTTTTGAAGGAAAGGAAACTGTTTGTGTTCATTGTAGTGGTAAGTTAATAGCGCCTAAAATTAGCGGTGACAATTCTGCTATTCCTTTGTCTGGATCTGGTGGCATGGCAGGTTCCCAAGCAGTTAAACTGCCGAAACCTAGGAGAGTGGATAATAATGAATTATCTCTAATTTCATCTAGCGAGAATAGTTTTAATAAATCAATCTTAGTTCATGAGGTTGAGCGCCGATTGAAAAAAAAGGATGTTCCAAAACTGATCACTAAGGAAGAAGCTGAAGCTGGTTTTGATATGAGCTCTGCATGGAAAAGTTATCCTGAGTATAAGACTAAGGGGATATTTTTTTACGCTAAACGATTTGGAGGGGCTTTTATGGTTCTTCTCATTCTCGCTATTACTGTAGTGACTCTTGTTCAACGAAGTAAATTAAGTAGTTCAAATCATTATATGGTATCGAAGGATCCAGTGATCGAGCATGTTCATGATAAGTATTTTGTTGCTCTGAAGAATTTCTCTTCTGCAAAGACTATTCAAGAAAGACTTCAGCATGTGAGGAGTCCTGATCAGGTCAATCCTAAGATGATGAATGCCTATGTCGATTTAAGAGATGACCTCAATTTGCCATCAATAAATTCAACTTCATTGTCTGAATTTTCAATTAATGGCCAAAATTTTTGTAAGATTCAAAGTGCAATTACTGCGGTTCCTCATTATTTGTATTTCGAGATTAAGGAAGATGGGAAAGTCTTATTGGATTG
This sequence comes from Verrucomicrobiaceae bacterium, assembly GCA_004211885.1. Taxonomy (GTDB): domain Bacteria; phylum Verrucomicrobiota; class Verrucomicrobiia; order Verrucomicrobiales; family DEV007; genus EC70. The sequence goes on along the minus strand of SHBV01000006.1, from coordinate 59,888 downwards.
GGAGAGTGCTGTGGGGTATGGGGACGTTGATGTTCGCGCATTTTCTAAATGGCCATCAGGCCGACCGGTCAGGGTAAGGGTCCTTGCTCGGCCCTCACAATTTTATGCTCATGGGTATAAAGATCGGTCCATGAATTGTTATGCCCTCACTGATTTGAGAGGAAAAATACTAATGTATGGATATGTTAAGGCTGAAGTAAAATCAGCAGAGCTTATGAGGGGGCTTGATTTTGGGACAAATGATAAGCGATGGGCCCCATGCATTCTAAATCTTAAAGCTCCAGAATTAAGTGAGCGAAGGAGGCCGATGCAAGTCTTGATTGAGAATGTTGATGATCTTGGAGAAGGATGGCTCACTCCCTAATTTGGAATCTAATATTTTCTTGTCTTATGATTTCCTTGTCAGTAAGCGCCAACGAATAACAAATAAGGAAAATAGCATTTTAAAGGCAGACTTAATATTGATAGTCGATCCGGGGCTCTCATGCCAATTAACGGGAATCTCTTTCAGTTTATATCCTTGCCGTGTCAGGTGCGCAGCCAATTCAATATCAAAAACGAAACGTTTTTCTATGAGTTTATTTTGAATCTTTTGGTAGGCTTTAGTTGGTAAGCACTTCAAACCGCATTGAGTATCCCTGACAGGTAAGTTAAACGTAAATTTGACGATGCTGCGGAAAATGTTACCAAGTGCCTGACGCACTTTTGTTCTGTTCACTTCCTTACCTTCTCCAGTCACACGAACTGACCAGAGGCAAGTTCGCTGCTCTTTATTGCCACTTTTTGTTTGGGATAAGAAATTAAGAGTTTCTTCAGGCGAGATGGCTCCATCAGCGTCAACGAATGCGATCCATTTATACATTTGAGGGTCAGCCTCATTCCAACCTGAATAAATGGCTCCACCTTTTCCCTGATTCTGTTCTAAAATGAGAGCATCCAATAGGAGGTTGAATTTTTCTTGCAGTCTTTGGACCAAGGAAAACATGAGTTCCGCCTCTTCTGGGCCAGACCCATCATCGACAGTAAGTATTTTGATTGGTAATTGGGACGCTTCAGCAGTTTTACATAGTTCCTGCAGAAAATCAGGCAATCGGGTGCTTTCTTTATAGCATGGGATTACCAGTAGAATTGAATCTGTGTCTTTCGTTGGTCTTCGAAGTGATTGATTGCTTTGAAGTGTGAATTACTTCGTTTTGAATCGGTAAATGCACACATGGCTATAAGTTTCTCCAGGATTAAGAATTGATTCTGGAAAGCCGTCTTGGTTTGGGCTGTCAGGGTGCACTTGGGTTTCTAGACAAAAAGCGTTTCTGTGATTGTAAACTTTATTTCCTTTACCAATATTTGAACCGTCCAGGTAATTTCCTGTGTAGAATTGTATCCCGGGCTGGTCAGTAATAACTTCCATAATTCTGCCAGTTTTAGGTTCAGTTACCCGGGCAGCTAGGTTTAAGGATTTCCCTGTATCGTTAATGACCCAATTATGATCGTAACCTTTTCCAAATTCTATCTGTTGGTCTTTTGCTCCTATACGCTTTCCAATTTTATGAGGAGTTAGGAAGTCAAACGGAGTTCCTTTCACAGTTGCAATTTCACCTAAAGGTATTCCGCCATCATCGGTAGGGACATAATTTGCAGCAAAAAGTTCTACTTCATGATTAAGAATGTCGCCACTTCCTTCGCCAGCAAGATTGAAATAAGAATGATGGGTTAAGTTAATTGGCGTGGACTTGTTGGTACTAGCCTTATATTCAATTTCTAACTCGTTCTGATTTGTTAACCAATAGGTGACAGTACAATCTAAATCGCCTGGGTATCCTTCTTCGCCATCATTACTTAGATAAGTCAATGCGATTCCAGCCTTGCCCATTCCAGTCACTTCCGTGGCTTTCCAGACGCGTTTATCAAATCCAACTTCTCCACCATGCAGATGATTGTCACCATTGTTTGTAGCTAGCTGATAAGTCTTACGATTGATTGTAAATTGGCCCTTGGCAATTCTATTTGCGTATCTTCCAGTGATGCAACCAAAGTAGGGGCTCGCCTTGATGTAACTCGAAAGTTTATCATATCCTAGAACGACGTCACCTAAGTTTCCGTCTTTGTCTGGGACATGAAGCTGAGTTACAATTCCACCATAATTGGTGATTTTGGCTTTCATGCCGTTTGAGTTTTCAAGAGTGAATAGTTCCACTGGAGTGCCATCACTCGTTTTGCCAAAAGGGGCTTTGCTGACTTTCACTGTGCTGCAATTAGATAGGATAATTGTTATTAGACCAGCTCCTGCGAGCTTGGAGAGTTTAATGATTTTTTCCATGATCAATTGTTTAGCGGAAATTTGCAATAACTGCAAGTTTCAGAAGTAACGAAAACAAAAAATCGCATAATTTGGTGGATTTAGGCGGAAAGGAGGCCCCGTCACCGAGGTTCCGAGACCCCCTACCACACAAGGAGAGTGCATTAATTTTTCCTATTTGTACTAGAAGGCCTTACTGAGAGGCCTGCTAAATAGTTGGAAGTGTTTCTTACGTAATGCTTTTTGAGCTTTCGTAATGCTTTCTTCCAAATCAATTAAAGCCCATTGATTAGGTTGTAATTCTTTTGAGGTTTTTGGATTTCTCTCAACGTGATTATTGATCTGTTGTTGCAGGGCCTGAACTGTATTTCTTAAAGTTTGCAATTGTTCGTTATGTTTTTTTGAGGCTCTTTTCTCACTTATCACTTGTTTAATTAAATTATACTCTTTTTGGATCCAAGGTATTGCTGACTTGATTGAACTTATTCCTCCTGCGAGTGAACCATCAGGTCTGATTCTTGGCGCTTGAGGTCCTTTGCTTCCTCCTCTTTGTGGGACCTCAGAGATTGGGGTTTCAGAGATTCCTCCGCTCTTAGGATCGAGCAATGTAGGTGTTATGAAAATTAGCATGTTCTTTCGGCTATGAGTTTTGTTGTCACTTTTAAATCCATGCTTGAGTAAGGGAAGTTTGCTGAGGAGAGGCAACCCGACCCCTTCGCGTGAATCGTTGGCTTCGTCTAATCCCCCTATAGCAAGAGTGTAGCCGCTCTCTACTTCGAGCGGGGCAGTGAATACTCGTGAACTAGCTACTGGGTAAGAATTTCCATCTATTATCTCTGAACCTATGATACTTGATACAGTAATTAAGACTTGGAGGGATATTCTTCCATCCTCTAGTCGCTTTGGAAGGACATTAATACTTGTACCGATTGGCAAATATGAGACCGAAGAAGTTGTTGTTCCTCCTACGCCTGGCGTTGTGCTCGATTGAGCTGATAGAACCGGCTGATTGACAACGCTTTGAATAGCAACTTCGCGATTATTTTTCGTCAGAACTCTTGGGTAGCTGACAGTTGTAGTTTCCCGGTCCTTGACCAAAGCTAATACCTTGGCCTGAACGTCGGGGCCGCTTAGAATAGCCGTCATTGGCATGTCAGTACTTTTTATTTTATTAAGATTAACATTAGTAGAGAGGTCAGAAAGGCTAAGCCCATAACCACCGTCCATGGTCCCTGACCAATCGACTCCCATTTGCTTTCTTGGATCTTTTGTTGTTTCAAAAAACTTTACCTCTACGGCTATTAACGGTTGAGGCCTGTCAACTGTTTCGAGATATTTCTCTACGAGTTGATGTTGTTGTCTATTAGCTATTACAAATAAGGAATTATTATCCGAATTCCATATAACTTGACTGTTATTATTTCTTGAACTTAGGGCAGAACGCCTAGCAATGTTTTGCGCGGGATCAATCTTAGTAGGAGTGGACTGATAATTGAGATTACCAAAATTACCGACACTATTATCTCCTGGAGCAATTATCGCGTTCATTCCAGCAGTGTTAATGCCGACTATTCCTTTTATCGCGGATACTAACTCGTCCGCACTGGTTGAAAATGGGCTTGAAGTTCCATTTAGGCCGAGTTGTCCAGCGCCACCGTTACTTGTCATGAGCGAATTGGAATTGGAATCTCGCCCATAGGCTCCTCCATTTGAGCCGTTAGTACTGGCTCCAAAGCTGGTAGAGCGACTATTCCCTGTATTGTTGTTGGAGCTTTTACTTATTTCACCAGTATTAAATCTTATACGGTATGTGCGAGCAATGAGGCTTTTGTCGCTGAGCGGCCTCATGTGCCAGACTTCGTCTTCATAGATCAAAGAAACACCATTCATCTTGGCAATTGTTTCAAGCGCCGCGAAAGGGCTCTTATTCAGAGAAAAAGTAATTAACTTGGCACTATCATTTCCATCTTCTGGTAGTGCTACAAAATCAATTTCAGCGTCATCTGCCAGGAAGCGTAAAACATCACGTACGGATGCTCGGTTAAAGTCATATTTCTTTGTAGGAGCTTTCCTAAGTGAATTCGCTGCTTTTTCAAATGCTGGTGATGTTTCCAATTGTGATTGGCTAATGCCTTCGTTGGTTAAAGTAAGGCAGGCGACAAATGCACAAATATTGGTCAATAATACAAGTTTAGATCTATTTTTTAGAAGTGATGTTCTCTTGTGGGTATTTGTCATTCGATCGTATTGTTGAATAATCACTAAGGGCGAATAACATTAAATATGATCTAATAACAACAATAATCAATATAATAATAAGTAATAATTATAATTACCATAATTAACAAGTTGAATCTGGTCAAATCATCGGTGTTAAAATAAAAAGAACAAATATTCCAATAATTTAACTATAATTGCATAATTTCCTGAAATGTTGCTGTCTTCTCTACGTTTTTTAATAACTCTCTCAGCAGTACTAGGCTAGCCACTGAGTCGTATAAGGCATCATGCCATTTCAAATCTGGGCAATACTCTTTAATTTCGTTAACTGCCCCAATTTCCTCTATTAATGTACCTAACGAATGGTTTTTGACTTTCGGCATAATTTTCCGCGCCAATTGTAAAGTATCAATCCATGTCTTAAAACCATGCATTGGAAAAGCTCTGAGGAACCTTTTTTCGGTACCTGCACCATGAGCAACGACCACTTTACCGGATAGAGCATTATTAATTATTGGCCATAGGTCATTTAGTTTTGGGGCATTTTCTAGGTCCAAATCAGTTATTCTGTGTACACAAAGCGTTGATTTTTCAATGTCTCTTGATTTTTTAGGCGATATAAAACTCCTGAAGAAACTTTCTTTTTGGATTTCCATTCCCCCCATTGTTGCAAGTCCTATTTGTATGGCTTCATCGGTCCCATCATCACCAAAACCCGTCGATTCAAAGTCAATGGCAGTAAATTCGATATCGCTAAAATCCATTTTTATTTTTTAACTTTTTCTTAATTACTAAATTTTAGATTCAGATTTACGGTTTCACGGACATTATGCCCATATTTATTAATAACGATCTTGATCCAATCAATAAAATAAACTTTGGTAATTATTCTGTCATCTTATCGATGCTTCTTTGAAAAGAAGATCAGATCATATCGTCTTGAATTTATCAAATGAATCAAAAATCTACCATTTTTACTATTAGCGCTACCGCTCTTGGAATTTTGATAATGGTATTTATTCTTTTTTTTAATCATGCGCGACGCAATGCTGATAATAATAGATCAACTGAAATTACTGAAGGTCTTGACCTTAATTTTAGTGAATTGCCGGACACTGATATTCCTCTGATTGATGATTCTGCTAGTCGATCCCCCTTTGCTTCATCTGCACTAGATGCACTAAGAAAATTGTTAGCTGCCCTAGCTGCAGATTCGTCTGCGATTCGTAGGGAGGTCATACTTCGATTCAATAATGAGGCGCAGTATAATGAATTTCTCAAGACTCTGACTGATCGTAATTTGAGGCTTCTCGGTAACTCGGATCGATTCATGTCGATGCGAATTGGTTTTGAAAATTATGGTGATCTATTTAGTGAATTGGCCAACTTGGATCCATCTTCATATGAGGTTGAAACAAACTTTTTGGTGAGTTTGCCTGGTCAGCCTGGGACCGGTGAATCTCCTGGAGCAGGAGATGGTGCGATTCCGTTTGGTCGTGATGCTTTAAAGCTCATAGGTATTGGAGAAGGAAACCTGGAATTTGGTAAAGGCATTAAAGTTGCGGTAATAGATAGCGGCATTCAGGAGCATGAAACTTTTTCAGGGAAAAACATTTTAGAATATGATCTCGTGAGGGACGCTAATGGAAACTCAGTTCCTATAGATTCTAATAATGGTCATGGTACCGCAGTGGCTTCCATTATTGCAGGGAGCGATCCTCGCTATTCGGGTGTGGCTCCGGCTGCAGAAATTTTAAGTTATCGAGTGCTGGATAATGATGGTTATAGTGATAGCTATACGCTGGCAGAAGCTATTATCCAAGCTGCCGATTCAGGGGCTGACATCATTAATATTAGTTTAGGATCTAAAGGTGATAGCGGGATAGTTCGCCGAGCAGTTGATTATGCTAATGACGCTGGAGTTTTGATTGTTGCAGCTACCGGTAATGAGGGTGTGAATTCAATTAGTTTTCCCGCTGCAATTGAAGGTGTTGTTGCCGTCGCTGCTAATGATGCGCTCGGGCAGCATGTTGATTTCGCAAATTCTGGAAACAATCTTCAAGATGGAGGAATAACAGCGCCAGGCTATGCTGTATGGGCTGCTTGGCCTGAGGGTGAGGCTGTGAGCTTTAGCGGCACTTCTGCAAGTGCTCCTTTTGTTTCTGGGGCAGTTGCAGCAGTCATGTCAGAGAACCAGGGAATGTCAGCTATTTCCGCTTATGAATTACTACAAAATCATTCGAACGAGGCTGGGGCCCCAGGCAATGACATCGTTTATGGTACCGGAAATCTGAATCTTGGCCGTGTACTGGAGCGTAATGTTCCCGATATAACAGATGCAGGCCTTGCGAGTTATTATTATGATCCGGCAAGTGCTGAACTTGGCGGGCAATCAAATACGGCTCAGGTCGTTATTGAAAATAGAGGGACCACAGCGCTCCATAATCTGACGGTAGAGGTAGAATCAGGATCAGCTGAACGTACCTACAATGTCTCATTTATTCCTGTTGGAGAAATTGCTGTAATCGAAACTCCGGTAGGATTCTCTTCGGGCGTCACAGAAGAGGGGCTTCCTGTATCGGCGACAGTGATTGTTAATCAGAATTTGAATGGTGAGGATAGGGATATTAGTGATAATTCGTTCAGAAAGAATATTGAGTTAGACTCATCCAAACAACCTTAAGGTTTCTATCCAATTTTTGATTCTTGCTTTTAAGGGTCTAGGAATCTGCTTAAGAATAAATTTTTGATCCGGAATCTTTAAATTCTTGAGCCTTTTCTTCCATGCCTGATTGAATGGCTTCTTCAGTATTCATTCCGTTCTCATCAGCATATTGACGGATTTCATCACTTATTTTCATTGAGCAAAAAGTGGGTCCACACATGCTACAAAAGTGAGCAGTTTTTGCTCCGTCTTGCGGAAGCGTTTCATCATGAAATTCGCGTGCCTTGTCAGGGTCCAGACTCAGATTGAATTGATCTTCCCAACGAAATTCAAATCGAGCCTTTGAAATTGCATTGTCTCTTTCCTGTGCTGCAGGGTGCCCCTTCGCGAGGTCCGCTGCATGAGCAGCAAGCTTATAAGTGATGACTCCTTCCCTAACGTCTTCCTTGTTTGGTAAACCTAGGTGTTCTTTTGGGGTCACATAGCATAGCATGGCGCATCCGTACCATCCTATCATGGCAGCTCCTATTCCGCTGGTGATGTGATCATAGGCTGGAGCAATGTCAGTAGTGAGCGGCCCGAGTGTATAGAATGGGGCTTCGTGGCACCATTCTATCTGTTTTTCCATATTTTCTTTAATCATATGCATGGGCACGTGACCGGGCCCCTCGTTCATGACTTGAACGCCTTTTGCCCACGCGCGCTCAGTGAGTCCGCCTTGAGTCTTAAGTTCGGCAAATTGAGCTGCATCGTTTGCATCTGCAATTGATCCTGGTCTTAAACCATCACCAATTGAAAATGACACATCGTATGTTGCCATGATGTCGCAGATATCATCCCAGTGAGTATAAAGAAAGTTTTCCTTGTGATGGGCTAGGCACCATTTAGCCATTATTGAACCACCTCTACTGACGATGCCGGTCATTCTTGTCGCTGTTTGAGGGATAAAACGAAGTAATACTCCTGCATGTATTGTGAAGTAATCTACGCCCTGCTCAGCTTGTTCTATGAGAGTATCACGAAACACTTCCCAGCAAAGGTCTTCTACTCTTCCATTTACTTTTTCTAATGCCTGATAAATTGGCACCGTTCCTATAGGTACCGGGGAATTACGAATGATCCATTCGCGGGTAGCATGTATATTTTTCCCTGTCGAAAGGTCCATGACGGTGTCAGCTCCCCATTTAGTGGCCCATCGCATTTTTTCTACTTCCTCTTCAATTGAAGAGGATACTGCGGAGTTTCCAATGTTGGCGTTGATCTTAACTAGGAAGTTTCTTCCTATGATCATCGGCTCAGATTCGGGGTGATTAATGTTTGAAGGAATGATTGCTCTGCCTCTCGCAATCTCATCTCGAACAAACTCTGGTGTAATGAAATTGGGTGTTGATGCACCTAATGAATCTCCCTCATGGGCAAAGTTCATCGAATTCCGAGGGTCTTTTTGGTTGTCTTGGATGGCTTGGTAGGCAGCCTCTCTGCCAAGATTTTCGCGAATGGCGATGTATTCCATTTCTGCGGTGATGATTCCCTCACGTGCATAATGTAATTGTGTTACTGGACCAGAACCGTCTGATTTAAGAGGCCTACGTTTCAGGCCGGGGTATTCTAATAGTCTGTTCTTTGCCTTTTTCTTTTTATTATAATCTTCAGCGTGTTTGTCAGATAGGTATCCATTATCTTCCGGTACTGGAGTTCGCCCATCATATTCTGTAACATCACCTCGATTGAGAATCCATTCTCTCCTCAGGGAGGGAAGGCCCTCAGTGACATTGCCATTGAAATTTGGATCACCCCATGGTCCTGACGTGTCATAAACTTTTATGGGCTCATTGGACTCGACGAGGCCGTTTGGCTTTTCGCTTGCTGAAAGCGATATTTCTCTCATCGAAACTGCGATGCCTTTATGGTTTTTTCCATGGCAGTAAATTCGTTCACTGTTAGGAAAAAGTGGATCGCTGTCGATGGATTCAGAAGAGGCAATCATTTATTTTTGCTTAGGGCTGTTAGAGGTATTTATTAGTGTGGGCCTCGTCATTTAGGCGGTCACTCCCATAAGTATATGAACTTATAAAAAGACTTCCTACGTCGGCATTATCCGTTTCAGGTTCAAAGGGTGCCGGCAATGGTGTCGACTCTCAGCTGGCAAGCCAGCTCTCCCGCTTCTTATTTTGATTTGATGTTAATTGTACGGAACTGAGCGGTCAAAACCAATTCGTGCTCATTAGCATTTTTTTTGGTCACTTAATTAAGTGAGTAAGTGCCTTGTGCAGAGAGGGATAGGTTAATTCGTAACCTAGTTCTTGTATCCGTTTTGAGTATACGGGCATGTCAGCTAGAAGAGTTTCTTCTGCCATTTGACCAAATAGCAATTTAATCAAGATTTCTGGAACTGGTAAAATGGCAGGGCGCTTTAATAGTTTTGCTAAGACAGTAGTGAATTCTTTGTTAGTGACTGGTTCATCGGCCACAGCATTAATAGGACCTTCCCATCTTTGATCCGATAAGGCCTCATTGATCATGCCAACAAGGTCATCAATGGAAATCCAGCTCATTCTTTGGAGTCCAGAGCCTATCTTTCCGCCTAGTCCAAGTTTCATTGGGGTGAGCATTTTCTTTAAGGCTCCTCCGTCAGGTGTCAATACGACACCAATTCGCATAATGCACACTCTAATATTTGCTTCGAGCGCGGGTCTCGTGGCTTCTTCCCAACGCCTGCACACAGTAGACAAGAACCGTTTCCCCGGGGGCGAGTCTTCATTATGAGATTCATTAGAATCTTGATCGTAATAATTTATTCCGGAAGCACTGATGAGAACTTTTGGAGGGACCGGTAACTTTGCAATTGATTCTGACAGTAGTCTCGTTCCCCGTTCCCGACTCTTTAAGATTTTTTCTTTTTGAGATTTGTTCCATCTGCTGCTCGTTATGTTTTCTCCGGCCAGATGGATTACTGCATCAAATTGGTTTGCTTTAGATAGATCAATTGATGCGGAGTTCGGATCCCATTCAATGTCATTATATTTGTTAGGGTTTCTGGTAAGACGTAGAACGTTGTGTCCCTTTTTTTCTAGAGTTGGAACTAAGTGTTGGCCTATGAGTCCTGTGGCTCCACTGATTAGTATGTTTTTGGCTTTCAAGATAAGTTTATTAGATAATATATCTGGTGGGATTTTTTAATGATTTTTTTATTATAAGTGATTCGACACGATCAACTAATTGAACGAAATTTACTCTAGCTTGGATCTGAATGTAGTATCATAAGTCATTATCTTTTTTATGCCTTCAGCCGTGATTAAGAAAAGTAAAGAAAGCCCAAAGATGACGCCTCGCGGCAAAGGTCTGGTTGGAATGTCTTTTGCTATGATTGTTATTGGCTCAATGATTGGAGAGTCGTTGATTGTTCAGTTAGGTGTTTTTGCATTAATTGTTTTATTTTTTGCTTATTATGTAGCAAAGCAAAACACTAAAAAATTAAGAATATTAAGGAGAATGCCCAGAACTGTTTTTTCGGTGCATGATTTTAATTTTGAATTAGAAATAACAAATAAAAAACGTTGGATGAGCTCCCGTAATATAATGATCTATGATCACTATTTACCGTTTTCTGAAAAGGGTTTCGCCTGTGATTTAATTAGATCTGGACAGAGTCTCACTGAAGACTTTCGGACTCGCGTAGTGGAGAGGGGGGCCATTAGGGGGAAGGGATACCGGATCGTTTCAGATTTTCCTCTTGGTCTATTTCATGTCGTGAAGCGGCGGCGAGGGATCGAAGTGATGCATGTTTATCCGAGGCCAATGCTGACGTCGGCTATTAAATCGACAGTAGTTGGTGGAGGTGAGGGGAATTCGTTAATTTCTTTTATGCATAATAATGATGGTGAAATTTGTGGATCTAGGGAATTTCAAAAAGGGGATAAAGTTAATCAGATTATTTGGCCTGCTTACGCGCGGACAGGGCATTTGTACGTTCGAGATTATGATTATTCAATGCCCCAGAAATATTCTTTGGTTTTCCACTCCTATTCTCCTTCTGGTAAACTTATTTGGCCTGAAGTATTTGAGCATGCAATTAGTCTGGTTACGGGTCTAATTTTAATGTGTCGAGACCAGAACATATCTCTTGAGCTTTGCGGTCCTTTTACTGGCTGGAAAATGATAGAAATTAAAAATCCTAATTTCCTTTCTAAAGTGCTTAAATGCTTGGCTGAAGCTCAGCACCGCCCTGAGTCTGACCTTGAAGTTGTTTCCAAAGTCTTAATGAATTTGTCTGGCACTCATCCTGTCTTTGTAATTAGTGAAGCTTCTGTTGACACATGGGCTGATAAATTACCTCAACTACCTAGAGTTATTAATTGCGTCGATAATGATGTGTTAAAGTCCAAGAAGCCTAAACTTAAAGATTTTCGTAGAGTGGCTTAATGTGGTTATGGATAGTGTGCTCCAGATTGCTAGTTTCGTGTTTTTGCTTGGCTGTATATTGTTAATAACTCGGCTATTTTCAATTAGGGGGAACTCGAGTCGTAACGTTATTACTTCGCTGAGTTTTTATATCGCGGTTTCCATTTCTTTATTTTTATTTGCCGCTAACGAAAGAGAAGGGTTGATGGGTTTTTGGGTGATGCTTGGGGCAATGGCCTTGTGTATTGGAGTTATGGTCTGGGCCTTTGAATGGAGAGTAGATCGATTAAGGTCTGTTCTGGCTCATAAAAGGAATGATTCTTCCTGGTCCGCGTTATTTGGTTTTTCTGTACTGTTGTCCGTGCTGATAGCGGTTCTTTTTGCAAGGCCATTACCTTTAGTTGGAAATCAATTTGTTAATTTGGGCCAGTCTATCAAAAATGCCTTGCCTTCTTTTAGTGAAATTACGGAGAGAGTAAGAAATACGACGCAAGTAGGTAATGATGGATCAGAACAGGATAAAGTTTCGGGTGCTGGTTTTGATAACCGCAGAGAATTACCCAAGAAGGGAAATATCAATTTAGGTGATCAGGAAGTGATGTATCTGAGAATTCCGAATGATGAGGAATTTAATAAATTTATTTCTAGGCAGAATTATGTTCGAAATGCGGTTCTCGACAAATATGTTGGTGATGCTTGGGAGTCAGTGAGCATGGAGAAAGAGTGGATTTCAGATGAAATGGATGGGACTAAGGATGATTGGGTAAGAGTTGCTTCAGGAAATGGAATCTTACATGAGATTTATTTGCCTGAATCTGGTGGGGCTGGGTTACCAGCCATTCAGAACTCATTGGCTTATAGATTGAAATTCATAATTGGTTCAGGTTTTAATTCATATCAGGCTGAGCTCAGAGGTTCAGTCCGTTATCAGGTCGAATCGAAGCCGCTCATTTGGTCAGAATTCAAAGGAGAGCCTTTAGAGGTCACTGAAGCAATTAGTTCTGACCTGCTTTCTCAAGGTATTAGCCGGGATGTTCTCTCTCCTGCTAAAGGTAATTTGGGTCGCAAGGTTAAGTTACTTTTTTCCGAAATTACTGAGGGATCGATTACCCCGTCTGATCAATTGGATTCAATTCAGAGATATTTAAGGTCTGAGTTTGAATACAGTACAGAAGTTCAGAATCTGAAGAGCTTATCAGCGATGGAGAATTTTTTATTCCAGGAGCGTGCTGGGTGGTGCGATTATTTTGCTTCTGCGGCAGCTCTTCTTGCTCGTGAGGCTGGATATCATGCACGAACAGCCTATGGCTTTTCTGGTGGGCGGGCTTTTCCTAGAGAAGGCATTGTTTCTTATAGTGCATCTGATGCTCATTCATGGGCTGAGGTATTCGTGGAGGGACATGGATGGGTCGTCTTTGATGCAACTCCGGTCGGTTCCGGGGCAGCTCGGGTGCCTGCTCGATCAAGTATTAAGGATGCTAAAGGTCCGGAACTTTCATCTTATGGGGATGCACATGAAAATGAGAGTAATACCGAGGTTGTTAAAGATCCAGAGGAAGATAAGAGAACGCAAATGATATGGCTCGCCGGTTTGCTAGGTTTTTTTGCTCTCCTTTATCTAAAAGTTTTTATTCAGAGGTTTATTAGTAAAAAAAATAAAGGCAAAGTGGCCGAAATATCTGAAAAGGAGTTTTATTTGGACCGGAATGCTCCTCCTTATTTGTTGGAATTTTTGAAGATGTGTCTAGAGATTGGTCGGCCCAAGGCTAAGGGGGACACAATTAAAGAAGCTATTCGAGAGGTTCAGAAGATTAAGGAATCTGATTCTGAAGCGTTTGACCTTTTAGTTGATTATCATTACGCCGTCCGATATGCCGGATCTGCACGTGATCGAGCCACGGAATCTGTTCTTAGAAAATCGTTCCGTCGTCTCCGCACAGGACGGCGAAAGTCTCTTTAATTCTCTACGATCCAGATGTTTCGGTAACGGACTGGGTTGCTGTGATTTTGGAGATGAATATTTCCCTGACTATTTCTTTTTTTTAGCTGTACCTTATCGTGAATAACAATGCCATTATGTTTCACGGTCATCACGGGTGGTTTATCCTTAGTAGCTGCCTGAAATTCAACATCATAAGTTTGCCAACGGAGTGGAGGGTAGCACATGTTAACATCTGGTCTTTTCCACTTATAGAGTCCTCCGCATTCGTTTGACTCACCGGAAAGTCCAAATGAGTCAAGCATTTGTGTTTCTGTCCCAAGCAAATACATCCCGCTATTTCCTCGGCCCTGACCCCTTGCCTTTGGCATGTAAGGGAGCCTAAATTCAATATGTAAGGTGAAGTTTTTAAAGTTATTACGTGCAGAGTTTACTCCTTCCATTAATAGGTTGTCTTCAGTCTTACGAGCGCCAGACTTCCAGTGCTCCAGAGAAGTTCCATCAAAGAGTTTGATAGCGCTCTTAGGTGGCTTCATGCCTAGAGTGGGACTCTTTCTCTCGATCCTTTCCAAGGTTCCAAGAACTTTTTCGTCACCGCCTTTAATATGAAGTTTACCGTCATTGATTGTGGCTGTTGCGACTCCATCATCCTTCTTAAAAGTTACTGATCCGTCATCGGTTTTTTTTGCTTCGGACTTGGCTCTTTCGCCAAGGTCCCAGCCATCTCCCGGTAATCCGCCCTCAAATCCTACTGCTCTGAATGTTCCATTACCAAGAGCAATGACCTGAATGCCAACCTTAGCCTCATTCCCGTTACTCTTTGTATAGGATCCGGTATACTCACCCTGGATTGCGAAGTCGGGATCCTTGGCCGCATCCTCAGGTGTAGCGTAAGCACCTTTCTTATCAGGAGCCGCGTTGGAGGTGATGAATGATAATAATATTAATATTAAGGGAAGAAGGCTTTTCATTATTTCTTTTTTTATAATGATTTGAGGTAGGCTACAATGTCAGCGACGTCCTGCTCGGATAGTCCTTGTTGGGCCGCGGACATCATCAATGATTTACCGAATTTTCCCTGGCTTTTGACCCTGCTCTTAGGCACGGTCTGGGTAATTCCACCCATTGATTGAATGATAAGCGGATCTCCTGCCGAGAGGAGTCTGCCCTGAATTTTGAGACCGTCCTTAGTCTCGATCTGGTAACCGTCATAGCCGCTTGCTATATCTGCTGACGGTTTAATGATTGACTGAAGGATCACTTCAGAAGTCTGAGTCTTGCCGTAATCAGTTAGGGCCGGACCGTAATCTATGCCAGTCCCTTCAATGTGGTGACACATATAGCACCTCGCAGCTAAAGTCTTACCCTTAACTGGGTCTCCTTTGAGGGCGAGTATCTCAGAGTTGGATTTATATTCTCTTTCAACTTCCGGAGGAAGCTCGGCAGCTACAAGCTTGATGCTGGACGGGTTGTAGATACCACGTGACTTTAGAGAGTTCACGATGCCATGCTCTTTCCACTTATGGTTTTTCTTATTAAGTAGCCACCAGAGTGACTCGGCTTTAGCAATCCCAGTGGATCTTTCAGCTAATTCCAGCATGGTGTTTGAGCCGACCTTTGAATCAATAAATGCGATGGCCACGACCGCTGCCTTTTTCTGTGCGTCACTGACTCCAGCCGCCATGGCTCTGCCAGCAAGCATGAGAGCGGACTTTTCTGGGTGCAGTCTCCAGACGATATTTGAAAAGGCTGTACTCCACTGACTTGGCTCCTTATTGCCCATGGCCCTGCCAATCGCGTTGTAGGACTCAGCCTCTTTACCTGTCGCTGCGATCCCCAGTGCATCAAGATAGGTCCTGTCCTCACCATCATATCCTTTTGCAAGTTCTACGATGTGATCCCCAGCCTCTTCGAAAGAAGTGTTGCGAAGTGCTGTAGCAAGTTCACGTCTGACTGCAGGATCAGAATCCCTCGCGACTTTTGCAGCGTGGTCAAGGAACTCATTATTTGAACGGCGTAATGAACGTAATGCAACTAATCTTAATCTAGCATTGTCACCATTTAGAATTTCCTTTGTAAGCGCGACTCCGGCATCGCCTAAATGAGGAAGTAAGAAAGTTGCACGGGCAGCTATGTAAGGGTTGGGGTCTTCTAATAATTGTTTAACTGCGGCAATGGCGTTTTCTTTTTGTTTCTTAAGAGCTGTGAATCCAAGATTTCTAACATTTAATGCATTACTCTTGATGGCAAGAATTTGTCCTTCTGTTGAACTGAGGTCGATCTTAGGTGTATTGGATTTGAACCCTTTAGGTGCGACACGGTAAATTGCTCCTGAGAGTGTATTGTCGTGATCGGCATGTCCACCGACTCTCGCATCATACCAGTCAGCAACGTAGATGGCTCCGTCCGTTCCAACGACAACGTCCGATGGGCGGAACAGTGTCTTTTTATCATCATTTGTTCTGCCTCCTTTAAAATCAGTTCCGGCAAATTCCTGAACCGCATTCGTCGTTAAAAAGTTGAATCTTTCAAGTTTAAAGCCTGCTCCGTCCTGAACCGGTAAGTAGCCAAAGACCACGTTTCTGGCAGGTTCACAGCTTAATAATAATCCACCTGAGTAAGTAGCACCGAGTGCGCCTCCCTCATAGAAACAAATGCCAGTTGGTGATCCGCCGCCATAGACGTCACCGGATGGCATTGTTCCCGGATCTTCCTGTCTCCATTCAGCGATTGGAGTGGATTGACCTGGGCGCCTATCAGATTGCCAACTTCTTTTGCCGTCAGTAGAACAGAATCCAGCGTTACCATATTCGAGCAGAAAAGATGTCCTTGAGGCTGGAGGGTCATCATTGTCATTTTGGAAGACGTCACCGAAAGAAGTAATGGTCTGCTCATAGCTGTTACGGAAATTGTGGCCAATGACTTCTACATTTGTTCCGTCCGGATTCATTCGGTAAGCGGCCCCACCGATCCAAACATTACCGTCATCACTTTCTTTGCCTGCTATTTGACGCATCTGATAAGCGCTTCCTACGCGAAATGTTTTACCTGACTTATCGGTGAACTGAGCTCCGCAGTTACCATGATTCCAGTACCACTTACCATCAGGGCCTGCAGTGACGGAATGCAGAGAATGGTCATGTTGTTTACTGTTGAATCCTGTAAGAAGAACTTCCCGCTTATCTACTTCCGGATCAAATTTCAGATCCCTGTTGACGTCGGTGTATATGACTAGGTCCGGCGTCATAGAGACAACGATTTTGTTGTCAATGACAGCGACTCCGAGCGGTGCCGTAAGAAATTTTTCCTGAACAAATACGTGGGAACTGTCAGCTTTTCCATCACCATTAGTATCCTGAAGTACAACTATACGGTCACCTTCTGGTTTTCTTCCTCCATGTCGGCGATAGTTGACTCCTTCTGCTACCCATATTCTTCCGTCCTTATCCACATCCATGTTAGTGGGGTTGTAGAACATAGGTGATTGTGCCCAGAGGGTAACTTCTAGGTTCCCATGTGCTGAGAAAAGCTCGAGAGGAACTACTTTGTGCTCAGCTTTTGAAACTGAAGAGATAACGGAAATGGCGATTAATTGGTAAAAATAGCGGATCATTACCTATTTATAGTGTCCTGAAAATGAATCTCACACAATATTGAAATTTGTTTCTATGATATAAAAATATCCACTTGCACCAATCCCAACCACTAAGCATATTCTCGGCTCGGCAAATCCTGCGTAGCTCAGCGGTAGAGCGGGTGGCTGTTAACCACTAGGTCGTTGGTTCGAATCCAACCGCAGGAGCCATTGCCGCTAAAATGACTACTCGAGTCATTTTGAGTCAAATCACGACTCTTGTCCTGATTATCAGCGTCCTTAGCAACGTTCTTACGTAAATCCTGTGAAACACCCAAAGGACTTAAAAAGGCTCTAACCTATTTAGGAACTCGGTTTAACGTGTAGTAAGCAGCAGAGTGTAGGAGTGTTTGGCCTTTGGTATTTCGGACGCCAGGGCTTTGCAGTTCGTATACGTAACCTGGACGCATTTCCTCGATGACTAGTTGAACGGATCGCAAGGTTGTGTCCAGTCCGGCGACCTTCACGGGGTGCGTCTTAATATCCACAGGTTCACCACCATAATTAGATTGGTACGGGTAGGTGTAACTGGTCATTGTGAAGTTCTTTGGATTAGTGACCGATGCAGCGTCAACAGACTGAGTGAACGTCAGGCGAAAGCCATTTTCCTGAGCAGACATTTCCTTAATTTCGAAGGGTACCTTGCCGGTCCATTGTAGGCGTTGAAGGCCATAACTCTTTGTTCCGAGCGAATTCCAGCCACGGTTACTTTGGCCAATATACATTGAGCCGTCTGTGCCCCATTGCAAGCGTAGTGCTGCACAGTCAAGCCCGTCACGGAACCGGAAGCACGCGCCCTGATATTCGCCTTCCACCTTTTCAAGGAACACGCGTGATACAAATGACATGGTGAATTCACCACAAAATAATTGCCCGGCGAATGGTCCAAACTTGCCCCGAGTACTATCTGCCAATATGTCTGTCGTGCTCATGCCCATCTTGCGGTAAGGAAACCATACCGCTGGCAGTTGATAAGCTGGTATACGCTTGGCGGCTTGGCTGACAGTCAGGTTTTTTGGTAGCTCACCATCCACCTTGAACGTTGCTTCAGGCAATCTGGTGAATGGGAGGGAATCGGCATGACCATGAAACGCACCCTTCTTTAGGTGCATTAGCGGACACGTGGGAAACCAGTTGCCTTGTTGGTCGGTGGCAAATACATCGCCATTAAGATTAGTGCCGATGCCTGAGGGCGAGCGGAACCCACCCGTCATTGGCGTCCATGAGCCATCGGGCTTTACACGTAAACTCCAGCCGCGCCATTTGTTATTGGATTTGTATCCTTTGCCGATGGAGCTATTTAACGCTACCCAGAGATTGCCTGCGGCATCTATCGCCGGCCCGTAGGCGTACTCATGGTAATTTCCTGTCACTCCCCAGCCCTTGGCGTGCGTGAGGTATTCGTCAGCCTGTCCGTCCTCATCGGTATCACATAGGCGCGTTAGTTCGCTGCGTTGTACAGTATAAAGATCACCTTTGTGATAAGCTAACCCAAGTGGTTCATGCAGACCACTAGCGAATTTTTTGTATTCGGGTTTGTTTGTAGATAGCTTTTCGGCAATCCAGATTTCGCCCTTACGAATAGCAATAGCCATGCGATCCCCCGGTAATGCCGCCATGCCGCTGACTTCCAGCTTTAATTCCTTCGGGAAGTGCACCGTGGTGAGTTTATAGTAGTCGTTTTCAGTAGCCGTTGCCACTGCAGCAGTCAGTAGCGCATGTATGATTATTTTTTTCATTACCAGTGCCAGTCTATTTCAATTGATGCTTTGCCGGAGTCATCGAATTTTATCGGTGCGATTAGTTCTGATAGTTCTCCACTCTTTCGAATCTGTGCAGTGGGGGCGATGATCGAAAGGTTGGAGCCGTTGCTCCAGATGCCTGGTTTATCATTAACAAAATCTTTGGCTGTTGCCACCCTGACCCACAAGCCCTTCTTAGTGCCAGCAAGCTCGATCAGCTGCCGCATTCCCTTACCTTTGGGTGCAAGAGTGTCGGTGATTTTTGTAGTGCCGTGGGAATAAAGAAGGGTTGGAGTGCCGTCTTTTGCAAGGCGATAGCCTTGCATTTGTAGGCCGTTCTTGGGCCATGGTTGTTTCAGATTTTTCAGGAGAGCGACGGTGGGGCCCGGGCCCAGTGTTATTACACTTTCTCCCAATGGAGGGGTCGGCGGGGTAAATCGATCATCCCATGTGCTTTCCGCATCAAGAAATTTTCCACGCCACAAGAGCGCCCAGCGTACTTGCTCAGAATCGAAGGCTGCGTGGATGCCTTCCGGATAACCAATGGCAATGGCGTGCGTACCCGCGCCCTCCATGAAGGTGCGGAATACGATCGGACGTTTGCCGGGCTTCAGCTCAAAGCCGCCTTTCTTTTCCAGTCCCTCGGGCAGGCGGGTTTGTTCGAATTCATTCAGGTACACCCAAAGGCTGTCGATTTGGCGCTCGGTGTTGCGGCCTAAGATCGGGCTCACTGCTTTGCGATTGGGCCAGAAGGAAGGCATGCGAGTGCCAGGTCGGAAATTGGCGGGGTTGATGAGATAATCTCTGAACCACTCCGGACGAAGGCGATTCGTTGAGTGGGCCAGATCCATGGCCTGGATGCCGAGCGACTTGTGGCCGCCCAATTGGTGGCAGGTGATACAGTTGAGCCCCTTTATGCCCATCAACTCGCGTCCGTATTGGTTACGGCCGACTCTGTTTTCCTGTCCATCACGCGGCGTGGGTTTTACATTTGCACGCGCGTCGGCAACTGCGAGGTGTCGAACAAAGAACTTGGCGTGAGCTTCGCCGAAATCGGGCATGCGAGTTGTCATGTAGGGGCGCATGACATCCTCGCTACGCAAAATCTTGTGTAGGGCTGGTTCAGTCAGCTTGGCTCCGACTCCGGTAAGTGAAGGTGGCAGGCGTCCTTCATCTCCAAGGTCATTGCCGGTAGTGGTGAATAATGAATCGCGGGCCGGGTCAGGTTTGCCTAATCCATCTCGCGTATGGCATGCAGTGCAATTCAGTTGGCGCATGCGGTGGTGCGTCCGTTCTTGCATGGTTAAAGCGCCCGGTTTGGCCTTGAGAGCCGCGGTGATGGCTTTGGTCTGATTGGCATTTAAATGAAAATGAGGAGCCCTCTTGGGCGGCTTGGCTGAAAGACAGCCCTGTGAGAGGTCGAGTTTGGCCAGCGTCTTGGAGAAATTTGGCAGCACATTCGAACCACGCGCGGAATGACAATTGGCGCATCTCAGTTTTTGATAAAGCCCTTTACCCTCCTCACGCAGTTTCAAGGCATCTGGGCCTTTGGCCAGATCGGAATCTTTGCGCAAGGGGCCGCGACTCAGAAGGAAGGTGGTGACGTGGCCGGCCTCCTGCTGGGTCATTGGTACGCGAGGCATGCGGCCGGCGGGCCGACTGTGCAGTGGATTGAGCAGGAACTGGATAAGCTGTGCTTGGGTGTATTTTTGGTGCAGTTCGCCCAAGGGTAAATCCCTACCATTATCCTTGGCATCGGGCGAGTGGCATTGGGCACAGCCTATGGCCTGATAAAGTTTTTTTCCTTTATTGGGTTCACCGATGAACACGGCCTGTTTACCCAGCTGCGGGGTGAGAGACATTAGATAGTGACGCAGGGCATCGACTGTGTGTGCCTTATCCTTTTGATCAAGACCATGGAGAAGGTCAGGCATGATTGTGCCGGGCTTTAGGTTTTGAGGGTCATCCAACCAACGTTTCAGCCATCCAGCTGAAGCGGGGTTGTGAGTCGTGAAGAGCACCGGAGCCGGACGCGATTCAAAACGGTTACTCTGTTGCTTATTAGCAGCATGACAGGCGATGCAGTTGAGTTCGTTGATGAGCGCCTCGCCGCCGGCAATTTGCGTGGCAGGCGTGTCGTGTGGGAAACGGTCAAAGCCCGGCACCACTGGCTGCGCCACTACCCAGAGAGGGAGGATGCAAAAGGTGATGGCCGCTAAGCGGGTCAGGATTGAGTGGCACGGGCTTCGTCGAGAAGTTTTATTCACCGTCTCAGATGCGTCGCCGACGGTAATCATGGCCTTTGGTTTTTCGCCGCTCATTTTGAAAAGTTAAACTGACATTAGGCATTTGTCCAAGTACGCACGTGCGCGGTTGATTTCCGTGGTGCATTCACCTACAGAGGGAAGGATGGAAATGCCGCCTCTGAATTTGGTCGGATTGTTGAGAGCGTAGTTTACTTGGCTTCCTGAAGGGTCTTAAGTTTAGAGGAACTACGACCCATGATTCAAGGTCAGTTGTTAGGGGATCGTTGGCCACCAGCCCCTGTTCCCGTTATAATCTTCGGTGGATTTTGTAATTGGTCGGTTAGTTGTGCGGTGTTAGGGTTTTGGGGTGAAACTCTTCATTTTTTCTTCACTAAGTCTTCTCGGGTTGAGCTTTATATTTAGCTTTCAAAACGCTCATGCAAATGATTCAGCCTTCGGTGGCACTGCTTCAGCTCCCTATCCCATCCACACCAAAGAAATTCGAATGGTCTCCGAGGACATCACTATCAAGAGCAACGCAGGCTCATGGATTTATACTTGTGATTTCACATTTAAAAATGTCTCAAATAAACCTGTGAAGCTATTGATGGGAATGCCCTTCTCAAAAAGGATAAAGTCTGATGATGAAAGGCTCAGTATACCAATAGGTGCGAAGGCGCCTCCAGATGGACAGCCCCTAGTCTGGGAATTTAAAACCTTTGTGAACGGTAGAAAATTACGCTCCACAAAAGTAACCCCCATAGTAAACCCAAAACTCCCAAGCATGGATTATCAAGTCGCTTACACTTGGCTAATTCACTTCAGACCAGGAGCAACGCACAAAGTTCGTAACACCTACAAGTTGGCGCAAACAGTGGATTCTGGCGGCCGTCTACATGCACATTACATTCTAAAGACTGGAGGCTTATGGCACGATGGCACGATTGGACGTTCAAGACTCAAAGTCATTCTTGATGATCCTGGTTTTCTGCTTGAAAAGGGAACGCTAGGAACAGTTCATCGAATAATCCCCAAGGGGCATAAAATAAGTATTAAAAACGGTAACATCGTAATTGAGTGGGACCTGAAGAATTTCAAACCAACTGAGGATCTTATGGTCATTTTTAAAAATGGTTATGCCATGTTAGGCATAGACTATAATGACCTTATATCTAAAGAGGATTTTTCCGGGTACAGTAAGGAGGAACTCCGACGGATGAGAAACTTACCCTACGCACTGAATGGATATATTTTTAAGGATCCAGAGCTTAAAAAATACTACGATTCGAAATGGATTATTCCAAAGGATAAGAATTTTTCAGACTCAAATTTCCCGGAAGATATTCAAAACTTCATTAAACGAGTCAAAATGTTTGAAGCTAAAGCTAAATAACCCATGAACCTCGTACCATGAATCCTGACTAACGCGCCCTGATTCATGGTCAGTTATTCGGGTATCGATAGCCAGGAGTCCCTGTTTCCGTTATAATCTTCGGTGGATTTTGTAATTGGTTAGGGATACAACCAATTATGAAGTGACAAAGAACGGGATTCTTGATTAAATTTTTTAATGCATATCCTTATAATTAATTTCAACTTACAAGATTTAAGCAGAGGGCAATTTGAAGAAGCGTGCCAAGAGCTAGCCCAGACTTTTGCTGATATACCTGGTCTGATCACCAAAACTTGGTTGGCTAACGAAGAAACTAACACTTACGGTGGAGTGTATCACTTCGAGAATAAACAAGCGATGCTTGAATATAAGGAGTCAGAAGTCTTCGCTGCAATCGGTAACAATCCAGCTTTTATTAATTCAATCATTACAGATTTTGGAATCCTAGAAGGACCGTCAAAGGTCACAGGAATCGGTTAGAATTAGTTATTTATAATTTTCTTAATGGCGAACCAGTTGATTTATTATAAGAAGATGGTTTTGAATAACCCATGAACCCCTTACCCATAATTCATGGTCAGTTGTTCGAGGATCGATAGCTAGTAGCCACTCTTCTCGTTATAACTTTCGGGGGATTTTGTAATTGGTCGGTGAGCGGTGGGGTGTTAGGCTTTAAAGGTCTGTTATTGGGTGCGTTTTGTGCAAGTGAGATCTGTGTATTTGACCTTTAATCCCGTTAACTTGACTAGATTATTGATGTACATATATGAACATACGCAGCCTGGAACATTCATTCGGGTTATGATGGGTTCGTGGGTGGTCGCCCTTGGTGTTCTGGCTTTATTGGTGCTGGCGTTAGGTGAGAAAGAGGCTGCTTTAGTTCTTGGTGGTATTATGGTGATGCTTGGTATGATTTTTGGAATCGTTTTTGTTCTATTTCATTCGTTGTCCGTTAGGGTGTCGGCAAGTGAGATTGCCCTTTCATTTGGTGTTGGGCTCATTCAAAAGAGTTTTTCCATTGGTGACATATGTGGCGTAAGAATAGTCCAGAACCGTTGGTATCACGGTTGGGGTATCAGGAAGATTCGAGATGGTTGGCTCTACAATGTGTCGGGATACGATGCCGTTGAGATTCAACTCAAAAACGAACGTAAATACAGAATTGGAAGTGATCAGCCTAAGAAATTGCTTGCGGCTGTTGAGTCAGCCCTTGCCCCTAATTGCATCTACATCTGACTATTTATTCAGGGGTTATTGTGGACGCCGGGCTGAAGACGATAGCGATCTGTTAACTGGTAGTGTACCTCGTCAACGATCTTCTGCTCTATGCCAGGTCGAAATGGAGCGGCCCAATCATGAAAGGTCATCGCACCACCTCCTTCATACCCGCCCTCACGCAATACGCGTTCTGAAGGGATGTAACAGGGCACATCATTGGCGTAAGAGTTAATCCAGACACGTTCAGCATCCAATTCTTTTTTTAGTCTCAATGAGTAATCGGCAACCACTTCTCCCCCAAGAAAGACAATTGCGAGGCTATTGCCAAACCTCCACGTCTGAACCGGTAACGGGACTTTTGTCTTGAGTGGTTCGCCGCGATCGAGACGGTTTAAATGAACTCGAGCGTGAAACCCAACAGTCCCACCCCGATCCGAGTCACGTTGTGCGCGGCGCTCCCACTCAGCGCGACTTGGGAGGGGAGCTAGGTGCAAATCAACTGTAGAGAACATCACGTTCAGTGGTCCAGAAAGCGGGCGTAACTTTTGTTGCAAAAGGAGCGTGACTTTGGTGCCAATTTCTCGTCCATGTATCGAGGCCACTTCATCTTGCGGTTTTTGACTTCGGACAGGATTCGAATCGGCTCCACAGCCTGCCGATACCAGAGCAATCGTACCTGGGTGGCGTCGTTGAATGCTCTCCTGAGCATAACCGGCCCAATCCCCACTTATCTGGTTGTGAGAAAGCGTTGTGCAGTGACAAGCATAGCTCAGATAAACCGCGCGTAACTTCCCCTCCAGATCCTTAGCAACCAGGACCGGAAGATCATGGTCAACTGGCCCTCCCTTGGTGCGACGATTGCGAGCAAATGAGGCATTGCTCTTGGCCCATGCAAGGTGTGCTGGTTGCGGATTCTTGAATGCCGTGATGGCGACCTGCTCGAGTTTGTCTATCAACTCCTTGGTGTATCGCTCGATATGTTCGCGGTGTTCCTTGGGAAGTGGATGGCAGTAGAGTGTTTTTGACATGCCAGCCAAAATAGGTCCATTGTGGGTATGAGTGGCTGTGATAGAAAGTCGGTCAGGAAGTAATCCGACTCGCCGATGCAGTCGTTTTGCCACTTTTTCTCTGAGAGCAGCGGGTACTAGGCAGTTATCCAATGTGATCAACAGGGCCGGTGGCCGTTGGGAACTTTGGATCATGAGTGCCTTGGCCCATAGCCGCTGTACAATGCCTGTCGATTCCGTGACGCGACCGGAATACCCACGTAATCGAATTGGAAAATTGGGAGTCACGTCTACCTCTGCCACGCCTACCTGGTAAACGGTTAGTTCTTCTTGTTGTGCATTGGTGTTCTGAGCATTGAACCAATAAACACATAGTATTGGGAGCACAGATAATGCTTTAATTTTCATCTGTTGAGCCTATCAAATATTCATTGAGCACCGCAACCTGATTTCTTTGCCTGCCCACTCACAATCTCACTGCGCTTTGCGGGAGTGTTTGTCCGGTATGGGGTGCGAGGTTAGGATTACGGGATGAAGACTCTGCATCTCTTCGCTAAGTTAGTTATTCTTTTGTTTAGGGATCCTGACGAGTGTGCAAGTATCTTGATTCACCCTAAATCCTAACCCATCATTCGGAAATTTCTTAATCAATTAGATGGCGTAAATAGGTGCTGAGAAGTTATTGATTTACAGTAGTTGTCTCTTGTAATGTGTGAGAAGATCACATTTTAATAATCCCTACTCACTATGATCGTCAAGGTTCTCCTCCCGCTCATCCTCGCGTTTATCATGTTCTCCCTTGGTCTCGGGCTTAAGGGGCGAGACTTTTCTCGAGTGTTGAAATTTCCGGTCGCTTTTGGTGTTGGCCTTTTTAACCAGATCGTTTTTCTGCCGCTGGTCGCACTTGGCTTAGCGCATGCCTTTGGGTTGTCAGCGACCTTTGCGGTCGGTCTAATGATCCTGGCGCTATGCCCTGGAGGAGTGACGAGTAACCTTCTTGCTAAGCTCGCTAGGGGAAACGCGCCGCTGTCAATCTCTCTCACGGCAATTACGAGTTTATTGTCGATCCTCACTGTGCCGTTGCTAGTCGCTTTTAGCTTCAATCATTTCATGGGAGATGACGCGCCACCTGTTGATGTGACTCGGCTCGGCCTAACGATGTTCTTGATCACGGCAGTGCCGGTGTTGATTGGAATGGTCTTTACGGCGAAGTCTCCTGATCTGGTGGAGAAGATGGCGCCGGGTGTATTGCGTGCATCGGGTGTATTGTTCGTGGTAATTATCATCGCGGCCCTAGCGAAGAATTGGGGGGTCTTCTCGAGTAACCTAGGCACTTTGGGGCCGGTCGCGGTATTGTTGAGCATTGTGATGCTCGGGTTCGGGCTCGCTTCAGCTAAGTTGCTACGTCTTGACGATCGGGACGCGACGACCATTTCGATCGAGTCTGGTGTGCAGAACGGAACGCTGGCGATTGCGGTTGGAAGCATCGTTGCGGTAGTCGAGGGTCAGGTCCTTCCCCCGGTGACTGTGCCGGCGGCAGTTTACAGTATCACGATGTATTTTGTTTGCGTGCCATTCGTTTTCTGGAGGCGTGGCACTATGAACGAGTGAGTTCGAGTATTTGTGAGTTGAGGATGCGTGGTGTATAGGGTTGCGTAAAGGATCGATCTTGCTTATAAGTAGCAACTGAGTTGATGAGTGTGTTTGTCTTAAAGAGAATTCTGCCCGCTATTCCGGATCGGACAAGATCAATGAGCGGGATTTACAATGTTCCTTCATCTCCAAACTTTTCTGACAGGCAACGGGTACGTTTGAATAAGAAAAGCAATTTACCTATAGTTATTAAGTTTATTTTATTTGTTACTTTAATATTTTCGTCCTCGGTAAAAGCTCAGAATTTTTCTGCTAAAGGTAATGACTTCAATAAGAATATTAAGCCGATTCTTCAGGTATATTGCTACGATTGCCATGGACTAAAAAAAACCAAGGGCAAGGTCAACTTGACCGACTACAAAACATGGAGTGACCTCGAAAAGAACCCAGAACTCATTGAAAAGTTGATCGGAGTGCTAGGTAAAAACGAAATGCCTCCTGAGGATAATAAACAGCCCAGCGATGCTCAGTTTGAACTTCTATCAGATGGATTTAATAAAGCATTTAAAAATGCTACAGCTCAAAGTCAGACAGTAGTTCCTGTACGCCTCAGAAGAATGAACCGTTTTGAGTATGGTAATGTGGTGAGAGATCTTTTCGATCTTGATTCATGGGTGTACTCAATCAATGACCGAATCATTCGAGACCATAACAACTATTTTAGACCTGAAACTGGCAAGATGCCTGATGTTGCCAAAGTGGGTAATCGAATTATGGGGTTACAGCAAATGTTGGAAAATCGGTTACTGGGTGTGATGGCTTTTCCTAAAGATCCACCGGCAGAGAACGGGTTCAATAATCGGGGGGATCATCTCAGTATGACACCAACTTTAATGAAGGCTTTCTTGGAGCTCAGTCGGTCAGTTGTTAATGCAGAGAATTTCGATAAAAATTGTCGGGCCTGGAATGATTTATTTCAAGATCCTTTGAGGGAGCCAAAAAGAACAAAATTCGGTTCAATTACCGTTGATAAATCTGTAGAGACTCAGAGCACGGGGTTGACTCTTAGTGCATGGATTCGTCCGACTAAGACAACCGAAGATTGGCAGACAATTGTTCGTCGTGAGGATTCGTGGCGGCGTCAGTTGTTGGCTATAGGTGGGACCGGTGGCACTTGGGGCATTTGGATGGGTGCGGGCATTGATGGTCGCTACGTGGAATTCGGTGCCCCGGTAAAAGCTAGTGTCCTTGCTGACGGTAAGTGGCATCACGTTGCGGGTACCTATGATGGAAACGAAATGAATCTGTACGTTGACGGAAAGCAGGTCGGTACTAAGGCGATTGTTGGTAAGTTATATAGTCAGGGTAGGCAGCCGATGAATATTGGTTCCTATAAGAATGGTTCGTATGAGAGAGAATCTTTCCATGGGGACCTTAATGATATTCGAGTGTTCAAGTCCGGGTTGGGTAAATCCCAGATAGAGCAGCTGGCAAATGGAAATCAAGAGATCTCGAAGGAGGAAATGGTTGGCAACTGGAGGACTGATGATGATCAGGAGCCGAAACTAACCGAACCGGTTGAAAAAATAGCTCATGAGCGCATTCGAAAATTTCTCCTCAAGGCATTCAGATCCCCAGCTGACGAGAAAACTCTGAGTTTGTACACGAATTATTTTGATAAGACATATAAAGAAAGTGGCGATTTTACCGCAACAATGAAGAGTGTTGTGTCTGGAGTCATGGCTTCACCGCGATTCATTATGGTTCATGATGAAGCAAGTGAAGCCTCGTCGGATTTTGATTCATACAATTTAGCGACTCGTCTATCCTTTTTCCTATGGTGCTCAATACCTGATGATGAATTATTGAAGTTGGCGGAGGAAGGAAAACTTCAGGATCCAGAGGTTTTAGAGAAACAGGTTGACCGGATGCTTAACGATCGACGCGTGAAAAATTTCTGTGACAGTTTTGCGCCTCAATGGTTGAAGATTAACAATTTAGTTTCAGCTTCACCCGATTTTAAGTTGTATCGGGATTACTACTTTGGTGGCGATGATAAAATATCCTATAAGAGAGGAATGCATATGATGCTGGAAACACTCCTTAATTTTGAAACGGTTTTTGTTGAGAATAGACCAATCATGGAATTGATCGACTCTGACTTTACCTATCGCAGTCATTTGTTAGAGGAATGGTATGAAGGTAGGGCTGCTACCTATTCCATTAATGTAAATCTCCGCGATATTAATTTTACCAGGAAGCGGCTAATGGATAGAAGATACGGCGGAGTGATCACTACAGGATCAGTGATGGTTATGACATCGGGGCCGTTCCGTTCCTTGCCCATCACGCGAGGGGCTTGGGTTTCGTCAGTTATTTTCAATGATCCTCCTGAGCCTCCGCCTGACGATATTCCCGACTTAATAGCAGACGACTCCACACTCAAAGAACAGGGTCTGACCGTAAGGCAAAAGCTGAACCAGCACAGTCAAGACGCCCAGTGTGCGGGCTGTCATCAAAAAATTGATCCCTTAGGATTTGCTCTGGAGAATTTTGATTTGCTAGGACGCTGGAGAGATAACTACCGGACTGGAATAAAGGTGGACGCTAGTGGCAAATTGTTTGGAAAACATGCTTTCAAAGACGTTGTCGGCTTTAAGGATGCTGTTCTTGCTGAAAAGGACCTGTTTGCCAACGCGTTCATTAGGCATTTACTTTCATATAGTCTGGGGAGAGAGTTAACCTTGACAGACCGTATCGCAGCAGATGAAATTACTAAAGCGAGTGAGAAGGATAACTATAAATTAAGAGACATTATCAAAAACATGGTACTTCACCCAACATTTAACCAAAAGAGAAAATGATGAAAGAGATTGATAGACGCAAATTCTTGTTTGGTGCAGGGGGGACTGCGATGGCTCTTCCCTGGTTGGAGATGAATGCAGAGGAGCCGGCAACTAAAAAGTTAAAGGAGCCCTCACTGCGCTTTGCTTCATTTTATTCCCCGATGGGTTTTGTGAGGGATTATTTTTTTCCTGAGAAAGGTAATGAAGATTTTTTATCAATGCCGACTTTAAGACCGCTCAAGAATGTAGGTGAAAAAGTCACCATGATTACAGGCTTGGCTCGGGTCAATGTGAGAGGAGTTGATGTGCATAATCAGTGCAGCTCATGTTACCTTTCGTCAGCCAATCCTAATGCTGATTTTGAGTCGGCCTATCCAATGGACAGGACCTTAGATCACCTGATTGCAGATAAGGTGAGTCACCGAACACCCATTAGATCCTTGGAACTGAATTGTAATACTTTTAAAGATCTTAGAGAATCGATCTATTTGGATAATATCTCTTGGTACGGTCCAGAGCATGTGGCAACGACGATGAAAGATCCTCGCCAGGTTTACAAGACTCTGTTTCATACCGGAAAATCAGATAAGGATATTACAGACTTAATTTTGGAAGATGCAGCTAACTTTGACAGGAAGCTGAGTCGTCATGATAAGGATAAGATGGATGAGTACTTCACATCTGTAAGAGAAATTGAAGAACAGATTGATAAGCTAAGAAAGTACTACGCCATTCATGAAAGGGCGGATATGAAAGAACCGGATGAAGAGCCCATGACACGCGGAGAGTACATTCGCATGATGGGTAAATTACTGGTACTGGCATTTCAAGGAGACCTTACACATGTTGCAACGATGATGCTTGCACCAGAAAGGTGGGGAACGCCGCAGCGGTTCCATGAATTGAATTTCACTAAATCACATCATGGGCTTACTCATTCGCAAGACAGAGATGACGTAAAGAAGAGTCTTTCGCGAGTGGACAAGTTTTATGTGGAGTTGTTTGCTGAAGTGCTGGAGCAGTTAGATGCTATCAAAGAGGGAGACGGAACACTTCTAGACCACTCTATGATTACTTTAGGTTCAGGATTAGGAGATGGAAAAGACCACACTATGGATGAGCTCCCAATTATTGTAGCGGGTTCTGCTAACGGCAAAATCAAGACGGGCCGCATGATTAATTGTCCTGAAAAAACGCCGCTGGCCAATCTTTGGCTCTCGCAAGCTCAGTTAATGGGTACAGGCATGGAAAAATTTGCTGATAGTACCGGTCCTTTGGAAGGCTTGCTTGCCTAAGGTTACTGCGGTTAATAAAAAGAGTTGTCCTGCTTTTAGCAGTGCCCATGAATCTTGGTTGGGATCAGTTCCCTTAAGACTTCGTTTGTCTATTCATTGGATTCGGAATTCCCTTATGGTCGGTTCACCTGATTGCCTGACCACTTTTCCCATGTTCTAATGACATCCTCGCGGCCCTTGAAATCTTTGTAAACGGCAGCGGCAGTGAATCCAGTGTCTTTACCGATTTCGTAATCGCGGGCGAAAAAGACGAAATCCCACGCAGGGTTTCCTTTGCCTCCACCAGACGGTGACTGCGCAAAGCGAAGCTCTCCTCGGTCTGCAACATCTTTGAACATCATGATAAAGACCTTGCCATGAGAGATGCCGTAATAAAAGGGGTACAAATATTCGTATTCGGACACTCCTTGCACTAGCGAAATGTTGAAGCCTGGATCGATGGGCGGGTCCCAGTCGCTCCCTGCAGGGCGATGACAGGCCTGGTCACCGTGGGTCTTGGGAACGTGGCTTATCCAGCGAGGCGTGGCCTTGCCTTTTCTTGACCGGGACCGCCCAATGAAATGTATGGCCATGTCCTCGGGACCGTGGATGTAGGATGCAAAGAAGACTCCGATATAGCCATGCTTTTTCCATGCATCCTGTAATGGCCTGAATTTGGCCCGCATCTCAATGGTATCTTCGCTGGTAAGCTCATAGGTAAGACGGCTCTGTAGTGGCCAGTTCGCTGTGCGTTTTTGGAAAAGTTCAACTTTCTTCTCTTCTAATCTGCTCAGTTTGATAGGGGCTATTCTGGGCTCGAAAATGTTCCATTCATAGCTAGTTAAATCGCCGTTAAATATATGCTCGAAGTTGAGTCCGGAGTAGGCGGGAACAAAGAGTGTTCGTTTGGAGACTCCGTGATAGAGTTCCGAGATTCCGCTATAGCCTTGCCTGTGATCTTTACCGTAGGCCGCATTGTCAGCGATGACGGCCCGGAGGGATTCTAACTCTATTAGTGCCTGAGAACCCTCATCAGCCTCAGATGATAATGGCGTTATACAAGATAAGATTACTATGATTATAATATTTTGAACCAGAATGTTCATATCAAATACGGAACTGTATAAATATTATCTGTGACGCGAATAACTGGCAAGCTTCGGGTCCGATTAAAGGTTAAAATGCTCCATTTGTACGGAATTCCATTACTCACATTGGTAGTTAAGTGGTTGTCTAAATTCAAGACAGTTTTGTGTTGGAGTTGACTATTTAATTCTGTCAGCTTTTGCTAAATAGTCGGGATCGATATTGACGCCGATTCCGTGTCCGTTAGGTGCGGTCATTGATCCGGCCTTGACTCTGATCTTGTCGCCGGTGGATTCCCAGGGAAAATCATTACTTAGTCCTTTGTATTCTTGATGCGGCCCAGAGTTGGGACAGCACGCGGCAAAAATTCCCATGTAGATAAAACCAAGGCCGCCTCCGGAAATGTGGGGTGTGCAATCAAAGCCTTTAGCTGCTGCCATTTGGGCTACACGCAAGGATCGGATCAGTCCGCCGTAATAGAAGATGTCAGGCTGAAAGATGCGGACACCGCTATTTTCAACCATCCATTTGAAGCGCCACTGACTACTTTCCTGTTCGCCCCATGCGATAGGAATTTTTAGTGCGTCAGCGACTCGTTTGGTTTCCTCAAGGTAATCAAATGGAACGGGTTCTTCGTAGAATGCGAATTGGTTTGCTTCTAATATTTTACCAACCTGAATTGCCTTTTTTACAGAGACGTAGGAACTGTTAGCGTCGGCGTAGAGTGTGCACTTTCCGCCTAAGGCTTCAGCGACCATGGGAATTAATCTTTCAGTCCGGTTTGGAATTTCATCGATCACTTTCATTCGTCCTCCAACTTTGATCTTCAATGCTTTAGCATTAATGCTCTGCACTGATTTAATGATGCGGATCAGTGATTCTTTGGGATCTTTATTGCGGTGATTGTTGGCGATGTAAAGATCAATCTGTTTGCGTCGATGCCCGCCTAACAGATCCGCTGCTGAAGTCTTGGCGATTTTACCAAGCAGGTCGAGGATCGCAAATTCGGCTGCTGCGAGTTGAATCCAGAACAGTTGTCCTTGCATCTTGTAATTACTTCCTCTCAGAAATATGCCATCAACTAATTGATCCAGATCCCTAGCGTCTTTGCCGCGCATGTAGGGGCCGATCACTTTTGTGAAGACCTGTTGACTTAACTCCATCTTTCCAGGATGTCCAACGGACCAGCCTTCGGCTCCATCTTTTGAACGTGCACGGATGAACCAGTTCCCGCCCCGTTTGTGCAGTGCAAGTGATTCGATGATTACGGGATCGGGTAGTTGATCGCGTTGAAGGATTGGTTTGAATGTTCCGATTGGATCTACGGATTTGCTTTGACCTTGCCGGATAGTGCCGAACAAAGCAGCAGTTGCGGGGACACTCGTGGAAAAGAGAAAACTTCGCCGATTAATGGATTCCATAGTTGCATGATAGGAACCGGGACTGCAGTTATAAAGGCGAAAAAACGCTTTCATTCGGACAGTCAAAGAGTGGCCATTGGATAACTGTTGATGGCAACCCTTCAAACATCATGTGCGTAGTGAAGAATACAGCATACTTGTGCGTTGAGGGACGATCATGTTATGGTTTTCGTATGAAAGAAAATGAAGAATTAACGATGCCTGGATATAGTCGACGCGCGGCAATCAGTGGTGCGCTTGCAGCTGCTGGCGGAGCAGCAGTGTTTGGGAATAGTGTGTCAGGTGCATCTCAAAAGAAGAAGGATGAACGGAGCGCTTCTCCAAAGAGGTACGATATGAAGAAATCGATTAATCTTTGGGCCTTTCCTTATCCCGAACGGATGAATTTGCGTGAGTGTATGCAATTGGCTAAGGATGCAGGATTTGACGGTATTGAGTTGAATTATGACTTGGAAAATGATCTCTCACCAAAGAATGGCACGAAAGAGTTCGAGGCTGTTCGGAAAATGGCTGACGAGATCGGTATTGCTATTAGCGGGGTCTGTTCATTTCTTTTCTGGCCATATCCACTCACAAGTAATGACCCGAATGAGCGGAGCAGGGGAATGGAGTTGGCGGGCAAGATGACGCAGTGTGCACATGACCTGGGTACGGAAAATTTATTAGTTGTCCCCGGTGCAGTGCATATGCCGTGGAGAGAGGATCACGATCCAACACCGAATGATGTTTGCGACCGTCGTGCGAGGGAAGCGATCGGCAAGCTGGTACCGATGGCGGAGAAGTTAAAGGTGCACCTGAATATGGAGAACATTTTCTTTAACGGGTACCTCATGTCTCCTGAGGAAATGATCAGTTTTGTTGACTCATTTGATAGTGAATTTGTGAAGGTGCATTTTGATACCGGTAACATTATGCTTTTTCAGTTTCCTGAGCACTGGATACGAATCCTTGGTGACCGGATCCAGAACGTGCACCTGAAGGAGTTCACTAAGAAGGGAACAGATCACTCATTGGAGTCATTTCGACCCCTATTGGACGGTACTACGGACTGGCCTAAGGTGATAGAGGCTTTTGAAGGTACTGGCTACCGCGGGTATCTGACCTTTGAGTATTTCCATCCCTATCCTCATTATCCGGAGGCATTAATTTATCAAACAAACGATTCGCTTAACCGGATGCTAGGAATGGTCTAGATATTTCATTTTGTAAAGTGCGGGAAGAATAACTTTTGATCCGAAAAATGATCAAAAGTTGTATATGAAAATTACTCGACTTCGTGTACGTCGTCGAGAACTCCACGTGGAATGCACACAGTGAGTACTGTCAAGTCACCGACAGCTTTATGTTTAACTCCTCTAGGGACATAGACGACTACGCCTTTTTTGACGGCCACTTCTTCATCATCAAGGACGAGCTTACCTTCACCATCAATGATATAGTAAATCTCATCCGTTTTCTTATGGTAGTGAAGCTTCGCATCTTGGATCTTGACGTGATGGACTTCAGCAGCTGCCAGATCTGATTCTTCGATCAAGCATCGGATTGCTCCACAAGTTTCAGACCAAGGCGTAATTTCTTCAGGATCGCGACGGAATGGTGTGGAGGTTAATTTTGTTTCAAGTGCGGTGTCCATATTTAAGATTTTATAGAGAATTTTTATTTACTGCAATCATCATTCGCTCATTAACATGACTCTAATCATTATTACTTATTCTGATATCCTAATATACAAATGAACAAACTAACGCTTTACCTGATTGAATGATTTCTGTTAATCATATGTTTATGAATTTCTTCAAATTTAGGTCATTATTAATTCTCCTCATTTGCCTTGTTTGCACTGAAGGGGTGAAAGCGGATCATCATAAGAAAATTAAGATTCTTTACATGGGTGGTCGTGATCATGACTGGAAAGGCTATTATGAATCGATAGTCCCTTTGTTCAAAGATCAGGGCGACTTTGAATTAGTTTTTAGTAATAAGCTTGATGACCTTAGGGCTGATAAAATCAAGAATTATGATGTGATCCTATTCTTTGGATCGGGAGGTAATTTTACTGACCCGGAACAGGAGAGTGGCCTCGAGTCTTACGTAAAAAACGGAGGTGGCGTTGTAGGTGTTCATGCGACTGACGCTTTCAAGAAATCAGATTCTTACTGGAAACTTTTCGGAGGTCAGTTCATTGGTCATGGAGGAGGAGAGTTTAAGATTATTTTTACTGATCAGAATCATCCGATAACCAAAGGAATGAAGCCTTTCTTGATACATGATGAATCTTATCGAGATAAATTTCACCCTGAGACAAAGGACAAGTTGCACCATCTTGGAAGAATAGATCGCGGAAAAGAGAACCATTCAATGATTTGGGTCCATGAATATGGAAAGGGTAGGCTCTTTAATACCGGACTAGGACATGACCAAAAGGCATGGGATAACCCGGCACTGCAAAAGCTCGTTATTCGTGCCGTTTATTGGGCAGCGAAGAAACCTGTGAAGGATCCAAAATAACAAATTATATCCCCTGATATTTGTTCACTAATCATTATCTAATCATATCGTTATTATTAAGTTTCTGTTTTTCTTTCACTGTCAAAGGTGATGAAAAATTGGATTCCCATTTGGGTGAACCTGCTTTTGATAAGAAAAGGCTCTTTTCTGATCAGCGTTACCCCAATGTAGTGGTTTCGAAAAAAGGAACGGTCATTGCAGTTTGGGGGAATTCCGGTGTTGCCATACGGCGAAGTGAAGATGGTGGCAAGTCCTGGGGTGAGCCGATCAATGTTTCAGAAAAGGGATATAATGGTGGAGGTGCTATTGTTGATAATGGTTCAGGAGAAATACTTCTTTTTGTTGAGGACCGTCAACCTCCTGCACCGCTGACGGTCTATCGAAGTAAAGACGATGGGTTGAACTGGAAGCCCCAGAAAACAGTAATAGAAAAGGATTTAAATGGAAATAATCCTTCCATGCACATGAACGAGAGCGGCATCACTTTGATGGTAGGGCCCAAGAAAGGGAGACTATTGAGGGCCACACGTTTCTATGGCTCAAATGAAAGAGAGGCTGAGTGGTCAAAGCACTACACTAATGCAATTTACAGTGATGATGGCGGTAAGAGCTGGAAGACAAGTAGTCCTTTTCCAGAGAATGGTACTGGCGAAGCGGCTCTTGTTGAACTTTCTGATGGGCGAATCTATTACAATTCCAGAGTCCATTGGCCGGAGAGACCGAATAACCGGCGTCGGCGAGAGGCATGGAGTTTTGATGGGGGAGAGACTTGGAAAGATTGGAAAATTGTTCAGGCTTTACCTGATGGTGATCAGGGACGGGCCTATGGATGTATGGCGGGTATGACTAGAATTCCATCTAATGATAAGGATGTTATTATTTTCAGTAACCTAGATACTGATGCATCGCACCGTGAAAGAGTCACGGTCTGGGCAAGCTTAGATGCAGGAAAAACATGGCCGGTCAAACGCCTTGTAGATGGTGGGCGAAGCGGGTATTCCTCTTTATCTGTTGGTCGACATGGTACTCCTAGCGAAGGTTGGATTTATCTTCATTATGAACATGATCCATTCAAGGGATCACACATGGCACGATTCAACTTATCATGGTTACTTGAAGGGGAGTTGACCGGTGATGGAGATTTACCAAAACTAAAACGCGGAAATTGAGTCGTCCATGCTTGCCAGAAGTTGTTTTTTTAGGTGAACGAAACAGGTTGCGAGCTTCATTAAAGGTCAGATAATTAAAATCGGAAATATGACTATCAAAAACATGACAATTGTGTGCCTTTCTTTCTTTTTTGTGACTGTAAGTCTCATCGCAGCCAAGGGGCCGAACATTATTTTTATCATGTCTGATGATCATACTTCACAGGCCATCGGTGCTTACGGGAGTCGACTAGCAAATCTCAACCCTACGCCAACTTTAGATCAGTTAGCGAAAGAAGGAATGCTCTTTGAGAATGCATTTTGCTCTAATTCAATCTGTGCGCCTAGCCGCGCTACCATTCTTACTGGTCAGTATGCGCACACTTGTGGCGTGCATGACCTTCGAGGCAGCATTGAGCCGGGACGTCAGTACCTTGCTAAGGAGATGAAGAAGGCTGGTTATCAGACTGCCATGATTGGAAAGTGGCATTTGAAAAAGGAACCGGCCGATTTTGATTATTATTGTGTATTGCCAGGCCAGGGCAAGTATCATGACCCCGAGTTTCGTGTTCGTGGTCAAAAAAAATGGCCCAAAAATCTTATCAAGTTTGACGGGATGCATTCGTCCGATGCTATCACTGATCAGACACTTAAGTGGCTGAAGGAAAGTCGCGATGAATCAAAGCCATTCTTTCTGATGCATCATTACAAGGCCCCGCATGATTATTTTGAACATGCGCACCGGTACAATGATTATTTAGCAGATGTAGAGATTCCAAAACCTGAAAATCTTCACAATTCACACCCTGTTAAGTTTGGCTCCATCGCTACGCGAGGATATCAGGACGAACTGATTCCGCACGTGGGCACATCAATTGGGAACCGAAACCCTCGCCGTTCTTATGCGAAGGACCTTCCTCGGAAGTTTCCTCAGGATTATCCTGCCGATTATGATCCTTCAAAACTCAGTGATAAGGAGGTTAAGGACATGGCCTACAATGTTTACCTTCGCAAATATTTACGGTGCGTGAAAGGAGTCGATGATAACCTTGAACGGCTATTTGCCTATTTGAAGAAGACCGGGCTCATGGATAATACGGTCATTATCTACACCGGAGATCAGGGATTCATGCTAGGTGAGCATGATTACCAGGACAAGCGGTGGATGTATGAGGAGTCAATGCGCATGCCGTTCCTAATCCGATATCCAGC
Organism: Verrucomicrobiaceae bacterium; assembly: GCA_004211885.1. Lineage (GTDB taxonomy): Bacteria > Verrucomicrobiota > Verrucomicrobiia > Verrucomicrobiales > DEV007 > EC70. Next base: position 22,039 of record SHBV01000006.1, on the reverse strand, counting down.
AACTATTAAAGCTGGGAGTAGAACCGATGCGGTCGTGGCGAACGTTGACTATGCTCCGACCATTCTTGATTTTGCGGGAGTTAAGAAGCCATCCTATATGCAGGGCCGTAGTTTTAAATCCATATGCGAGACGGGTAAAGAACCCAAGGATTGGCCGAACGAAGCCTATTATAGATACTGGATGCATATGGCGCACCATGACAATCCTGGTCATGTGGGAATCCGCACTAAGCAATATAAGCTCATTTATTTTTATGGAGCTGATTACCAAGGCAACAATCAGACACCTCCTGCTTGGGAGCTTTATGACATGGGAAAGGATCCTTTTGAGTCAAATAATCTCTACGATGATCCGAAACATACTGACAAGGTAACCGAATTGAAGGGAAGGCTAGCTTCTTTGCGTCAACGCATAGGCGATGATGGTAAAGACTTTCCCAAGACTGAGAAGGTACTGCAGGAGTTCTGGGATTACGATGGATCTGACCGTGAAAGGGCCCGTAAAATTTCCGGTGAATTCCTTGAGCGGCGATTACTGGAGCTAAAATCCCCTCCGAAAAATAATAAGAAATAATTTTTTTTCTGTTAATGAGATTCTTACCGATTTTTATTTTTCCCGCAATGATGTTTCTCGTCGGGTGCGATGGTTGGAAGTTGGATTATGGAAAGCCCGCAGCACAGTTTCTTGAAAAGGATCTGTCAGCGATGGGTAAAGCGTATATAGGGAAAAAAATTACGGTAAAAGGAAAAGTCTCTAAGGTGCTCATTCATCCTGTCCCAGCAAAGGTATTTCTGGACAGTGGGATAGAGTGTAATTTGGGCAAATTTACAAGGATGGCGGAGAGTTGCAAAGTAGGGGATCAAATTTTTGTTGATGGTATTTTAAAGCGTTTAGGAAGAGGAGAAGCATTATTGGATCCGGCAGTTCTCAGAGATCCGGATGCGGATTTTGTTCCTCTGAGGGAGTGAAACTTTATCTGGATTGATTACTAAGATAGAGGCACGCTAAGGACGTACTTTAGGGATGCAGTACAGATGCTTAGCTCCCCGGAAAATTCCCGGATAAACTGTATTTTTTTTGGAGGTATTTCCCAACTTCAGCGAAAGACCCTGACTTTGGGTCATCTCCGAGCATTCTATCAAAAACGATAATCTCGGCAATCTTTCCATTAAAGAACCATTCAGCTCCTGGATCTCCTGGCGGGTCAAGGATGCCATGACCGCCTACCTGAATGAAGTTAATTGGATCGAGAGGGAGTGTAGATTCGTCTCGAAGCTTTGTGCCAGTTTGCCTCCCATCAACGATCATCTCCAGTTCCGATTTGTGCTTATCAAAGCGAACAGTGAGGATGTGGAATTTACTGTCTAGCTTAGATTCTTGGCTCTGAATTTTCTTGCCATTTCCAGGTCCTCCATAATGAACGCAGAACCAGCTGTCGGATTTACCCCCTCTTCGTATACCCAATCCACCACGACCAGTCTTGGAGTCAGCGGTGGCACTTAGGGTCATGGGGGAAATGATAGGTATAAATGGCATGCTTGTCACTAGAAAGACAGTGCCGCGATTAAGATCAAAGGACGTTTTAAAGCGGCCTATCAATGCGTCTGTAATTTCAAAATTACTTCCACCCTTACCGCTGAACTGGAGAGCGGGTTTCCCTCCAATTTCAGAAACTTTCTTTACAAGTGATGGACGAGTTTTTGTTGACTTGTAAGCGGGGGTCAGTTCGATGCCTCCTGCGGACTGATCAGTCCATTGAGCGACATCGGTTGCGCTTCCTCCTTCTTTGGAATTGTCCTCAGTAGTGATGCCGGCATCCGCCATCAACCATAGACGCAGATTTTCTTTGGGGAATGGCTTAGTTTCGGCGTTCAATGAAATTAAGGGTAGCCCGATTCCGAGGAAAGTTGTTACGATGTATTTCATGGTTGAACCTATACTAGGATTATTATTTGATCATGAATTTTCTGGTCGGGATGAGTGGAAAAATTAATGTTGAATTTCTAATCCCCTTAGGGGCGCAGCATGAAAGAAAAACTTCATTGTAATTGGAATGTCTGTGTGTTCTTTTGAGACTAATTTAAATGATTTTAGTCCTTAAATTTATTATCGGAATTGTTTTTCTTTCAAGTGTCGGATTGAGTAGAGAGAAACTTACTCCAGAAGCAAAGGACGCCCTGAATAAGTTAAATTTACCTGGCATTAAATTAAATTTTGAAGAGTGGAGTGTTGATGTTTTTGCAAATGTTTGCCTTCTCGAAGGTGTTTTAGAACTCATTTTGTGCACCGATAACAGCAAAGAGCATGAGTCAATTTTTTGTACATCTGCTCGGCCCTTACATATACATACAGCATTGTTGCTGATGGGCTCAAAGCCTGGTAATCCAGCAATGAAAAGAGTGCAGCAAAAGAAGGATGTCCGTTGGGTTTCAGTAGATCCGGCAGGCGATAAAATTATTGTGTCCGTTGTTTTTTCTGATGAGGATGGAATGTTTCGAGAATATCCAATCAGTGATTTTGTTTCTCCTGTTGCCCCTCAATTGGAGGCTGTAGCAGTTAAGGAAAAGAAACAATTCCCTGATGATTTTATTTTTTCTGGATCGCATTTGATTGAGGGAGCTAAAGGTTCCAAGAAGTATTTGTGTGAGGATACTGGTAATGTGATCTCTGTTTCGACATTTGGTGATGAGCTATTGTGTCTTTCAGAACTTAGCGGTCACGAAAATGATAAACTTATCTGGAAAGTTAATTCCAAATTGTTACCAGATTTGGGAGAGGAAGTAATTATAAGGCTAAAATCGAAAGTGGTTAGGCCTGCAAAAAACAAAAGATCTACAAATAAAAAATGATTCGTCCTTTTTCATTTTTTCTAATCTCTTTATTAATTTACCCACTTGGGAGCTCTGCTGAGGTAAAATTTTATAAGAACCCTAACGCTATTTTTTCTACCCGGCCTGACGAAAAAAAATCGCTTCAAGTCATTAAGAGATTTGGCCCAGTTGGTATAGGTTTAGATTTGATTCAGCCAGCGTTTGTAATAAGGATAAATAATATTGAGGAGGGTTCACCGGCTGATATATCTGGCAAGCTCTCTGTGGGGCAAATTATTGAAAGTATTAATGGGAATGGACTTGCTGAAATTGATCCACGCATTCAGCTGGGAAGTATTCTAGCAGACGCTGAAGAAACCGATGGTATTGTTCAGTTTAAAATCAAAGGAATGTCCAAACCTGTGACATTGAGTATTCCTGTTCTGGGTCGGTACAGTGAAACCTGGCCGATTGATTGTACGAAGTCTGATAAGATTATTCGTCAAGTTGCTGAATATCTGAAGAAGCCTAAGTCTACTGAAGGTCTTGGCGGCATAGGAATGCTTTTTCTGCTTTCTACTGGTGATGCAAATGATCAGAAGTTTGTTCATGAGTGGGCCAAAAGAGTTCCTGCTCACAAGTATCCTTGGTACATAGGTTATGGTGGTATTGCTTTAGCCGAATGCTATCTACGTACCGGAGATCCTATCATATTAAAAAATATACAAGGGTGGGTCGATAACGCAGTGAGTTCTCAGCATAATGATGGCTGGGCCGGAAGAGGAAGTGCCCTGACGAGTTATGGGCAAGGTCATCTTAATGCTGCTGGGACTCATGTTGTTACTTTTCTTATGCTGGCAAAAGAATGCGGAGCCATTATACCTGACAAAACTTTTTTAGGATCTCTACGACACTTTTTTCGTTACGCAGGCCGAGGTAACAATCCCTACGGTGATGATCGACCTGAGGTCGGTTTTGTGGATAATGGAAAAAATGGAAAATTAGCATTTGCGATGGCTGCTGCCGCGGCGTTGACGCAAGATGATGGGGAAACGATTTATTCTATGGCACGTGACGCATGCGCCATCCAAAGTTTTTATACTACGAGCTTTATGCTACACGGTCATACCGGTGGAGGGATTGGTGAAATATGGAGAAGTGCAGCAATGGGATTCCTCTATGATAAACAACCACAAAAATACCGTGAGTTTATGGATAATCGTAAGTGGCATTATGACCTGTCGCGACGCTATGATGGATCTTTTGGTATCCTTGGTGGATCAGGTTATGATAAAGAATTATGGGGTGTGGCATATCCACTGACTTATACTATTCCAAGAAAGAACTTGCGCGTTTCAGGAGCCCCTCCTACAAAGTTCTCCAAGCCTTATAATTTACCCAAGCAGATATGGGGTACCGATCAGGATAATCTTTTTCTCTCTCTGGATGCAGTTCCTGAAAAGAATGGTAAAAAACAGGACCTATCAAAAGAGACTTTGGCCGATGATTCAAGTCTTGGATTTATACGAAAATTTCATGGCAAGAGGCAACCCACTGATGAAGAAATTCGTCAGTATATTCATCATCAAGATTATAATGTAAGACATATAGCAGCCTTTAAAGCCATAGGTATAAATAGCGGTTATATTGGATGGAAATCAGGAGGAGGTAAGGTCCGCGGTGAACTGGTGAATGAATTTTTAAATCACAGTGACCCTCGCATTAGAAGGGCTATCATGAGTGCCGTTTTACACAAACCTGAATTGATTACTACTGATGTCTTTGATAATGCAGTCAATGCTTTAAAGAATGGAAAAGAGTCGTGGTGGATCAAGGACGCGGCTCTCCAAATCATAGGTCACGGTTCGGTGGATCAGATTTTACCTCTTGTAGATTTACTTTTGCCATACTTGAAGCATGAGGAGAACTGGCTCAAAAACGCAGCCCTTATTGCTTTGACGCCAGTAGTAACTGATCAACGATGTTATAAAAAAATTCTTCCCGCAATCGGAGACCTAATCCGTAATAATCAAAGGGTTTCAGTGACGAGAGGTCTGACCAAGGCGATTAGAGAAAGAATTGCAAAAGCCACACCAGAAGTTCAGCAGTTGGCTGCAAAAACTTTAGAGTATAGCTTTACTAGTTATGGTGGTTCAAAAAAAGCCCCGGGCGGATTGGACACAACATCAACTTATGAGTTTCATTTGGAGGCAATAGCTGAATCTTTGGCCTCTGTGCCAGGCGGTTTAGACGTTCTCTATGAGGTTTCTCGGGAACGACAACCAAATGAGATTCTTCCCTACAAGGAGTTGTTCCTTAATGCTGATCCAAGTCGTTTTGGATCAAAACTCAAAGAGGCCATCAATCCAATTATCATGAATGAGTTAATTCCTGAATACGTTGGTAGGAATCGCGAAAATTTAAGGAAATTGGCAGTGGGAGAAATGCAATCCGGTTATCCCGGAGGATCCCGTGATGCTGTTGATGGATTAGCTGTGCTTTATAGTAGGGTAGGCGATAAGAATTATGGATGGAATATTTTCATGGATTTACGAGAGGCGGAATGGAATTATCACAGTTTTGATCCAATCGCCTCGGAGCAAGTGCCATTCGATCAGCTTATTACGAGGTACCGTGATGTGACGCTTTCTAATGGTATAGAAAATTGGTTTAAAACTGAGGTGGATGCGACTTTTGATCAGGCTGGTGTTTTTAAAACCGGCAAGAGCCCTTTTGGTCACTATATGGGAAAGGTTCCCGACAAGCCCATTCATAAGTGTGGCCCTAGCTGTAATGGCCCGGAATGTTATGGAGGAACAAAGGTTAATACTTTTTGGGAAAAGGAAGTATTACTTATTAAACAAAATTTCAAAGTTCCTCCGATCAAACCAGGGCATCGTTATCGGTTAAGAATCAATGATGGTAATCATGTTGGTTCAGGAGGAGGGCATATCGTTTATGTGAACGGAAGGCCTTTAATCGAGATCAAGACCTGCAATGGAAGGGGCTCAGGAGGACTGCCCAAAGGAGCCTATATTACAAAAGAATTTATGGATGATTTCAAAAGTGGAAATGTTTGTATTGCCCTAAAGACTTTCCTGCGTTTCAACGACAAGTACAAAGTAAAACCCACACAATCAATCCCACAGGGAAAGATAAGTCTTCATATAGAGGAGCAAAAATTGCCACCAATGAGCGACGATCTGGTCTTTAAGTCGGCCTCTCTCATTCCGATGCTGTCCTCTGAATGGCAAGCAGGGCAAGACCCTGAGGATCGAGAAAAATCATCCTTAGCCATCAAATATCGATGGGATGGTGAATTCATTAACAACCAAAATATTTTGGGATCATGGAAGGTGATTGCTCAGGTTGCCAAAGTTGATGAATTTGATCCAAAGAAAAAGACAAGAGTTAACCGGTCCATTTTTAGTGAAATGACATTCAATAATCATGGTAAGACCAATAGCCCGGTTTTTGTCTGGTCCAAAAATGTCTTAATGGATCTCACTAAATTTCAAGCCCTCAAAATGACTTCTCATAATATCCAAGGTGAAGATTATCTTTTTGTTGAATCTGGTGGGTTTGGAACTCGTAACAAGCCAGGTTGGCAGTCTCAGCTATTAGTGCTCAGCAAAAAACAACATTAAAGCTTTAGAAAAATTTCTCCTAAAACTATCCATTATGAATAAGGTCATAATCACTCTCCAGTTAATTTTAACGTCATCAGTATATGCGTTTTCCGATGAGCATGATTTTCAGTTAGCAGTTCCTTTTACTGACAACATGATACTTCAAAGAGGTGTGAAAGTGCCAGTATGGGGGCAAGACATTTCAGGAAGTGAAATTACTGTTAAATTTTCTGGTCAAACTAAAAAGGCTATCGCTGACAGACAGGGTGACTGGATGGTGAAACTTGATCCATTAAAAGCTTCTTTGAATGAGCAGTTGATGGAGGTTAGCACTGATAAAGGAAAGTCAATCACATTGAAGGGGGTGTTGGTTGGTGAGGTATGGTTTTCGTCAGGTCAATCTAACATGGTGTGGATAGCAGGTAAAAGTATGTGCAATGAGTTAGCAAAAGAAATAGCTTCATCGAAGGAGGAGCTTCCAATTAGGGAGATAAATATCAATACTATTTCCGCGCTTTATCCCCAAAAGAAGGGCACCTCTGATGGAGGCTGGAAAAAATCGTCATTGGCTAGTGGATTCTCCGCATTGTCGCTTTCTTTTGCTTATGATTTATATAAAGAATTAAAAATTCCAATAGGTATTCTTTTAAGTGCCCATAGTAATACTCGGGTTGAGGCTTTTACCCAACGTAGAGCTATTGTTGCACACCCTAAACTCAAAGGTGACGCTGATCTCATTTTGAATGCTGACCCATTACTAAAACAAGGCCAGAAAGCCTTTGAGGATTACTATGCTGATTTGAAGAGTTGGCAAAAAGAGGCCGGTAAGTTATCAGAGTTAGGAGGTAAGGTGCCGGCTCGGCCCAATCTGCCTGGCATTTCCGGTATGTGGAGAGGCCCATCGCAGTTCTTTAATGGGAAAATTGCTCCAGTAATTCCTTATGGTATTAGGGGTGCGATTTGGTGCCAAGGAACAAGTAACAGTGGAGATGGAAGAATTTATGCCGCGAGGATGGAGGCTTTGATTAATGGTTGGAGAGATGCTTGGGGGATGCCAGAAATGCCTTTTTATTTTACTCAGATGCAACCTTATGGATCAGCAGATCCGAACAATGTTGGATTCGCTGACATACGTCAAGTCCAGCACATGTTCTTTGTTAATAACAGAAAGAATGTGGGCATGGTCATTCAATCAGATATTAACTCTGCTAATCCTGGTGGTATCCATTACTACAATAAACTCCACCCTGGGATTAGGATGGCGAGATGGGCTCTCAATAAACAGTACAAAAAAGATATTCCTTATACTGGTCCTATTTATAAAGACTACAAGATTGAGGGGAATAAAGTCTTAGTGTCGTTTGAGAAGGATAGTCTTTTTGGTGGATTGATGGTCGGAAGTAAAGGGTTAGCAAAGGAGCGTAAGGAGCCTGGAAAGTTTGTTGAGCCAGCGTTACCAACACCAAAAGATAAACTTAATCATTTTCGCCTATGCGGGGAGGATGAGAAATGGTATCCAGCCGAAGCAAAAATTGTTGGTGATTTTGTTGAAGTAATTTCACCTGATGTATCCATTCCTACCGGGGTGCAATATGCCTATAGCGCAGTTCCGGAGCAGTCTAATCTTTATAATAAGGCAGGTTTGCCAGCAACTCCCTTTGCCCTAATTAATGGAAAATTTATTTTTGAGGAAGATGATCTGGAAAAGGCGGCCGCTCTCAAAGCTAAATACGCACGATGGACTGATCCTGATTATCCGATTTTGCAGGTAGCAGAGTATTATCGAGATGGTGTTATTTTACAGCGCAATCAACCTATTCGTGTTTGGGGACATGCCAATAAAGGTGTCCAGTTAACCGTATCACTGGATGGAGTTATCAAGAAGGTGAAGGCTAATGAATTGGATCAGTGGTCGGTATCCTTTCCTTCAAGGGAGGCTTCTATCGAACCGATCACTCTTAAGCTTGAGTCTAGTCATGGTTTTGAGAGAACAGTTAGTGATATTCTTATTGGTGATGTTTGGTATTTGACCGGGTCGACTCTACTTACTTCTGAGTGGCCTTTTAATGCACGAGACAAAGAAGCGATTCTTCCAAAAATAATGCCTATAGTAAGGGAGTTCTGCAGAAAGACAAAGGCCAGTAGTTTTCCGACTCCCAGAAAGCGGCGCTTTGAGACCGGTAGTGGAAAGTATCGATCTCACTGGTTAACGGCTGACTATGCCAAAGAAAATAATGGAGTTACGGCGTTCGCCTATGAGTTTGCTAAAACGTTGAACAGGCCCGGAATTCCCCAAGGCTTTATTACAATGTCGTCTGGAAGTGGGGGGCGGAACGGTCAGCTTTCTTCACCATTATCCTGGACTTCATACAAAGGAGTTAAAAGTATTAAGAATTTGGAGTTCAAGACTCGATTGGATGAGTTGTTTCTTCAGTTTCCAGGCTCTGATATTGCAATAAGTGCTCTATCAAAACATATAAACGAGGTTAGGAATTTTACTCAAATAATATCCAGTGCACTTGAGATCAATGCCGATTATTCTGAATTCCCTCTTCAAGCACCTTCATTTCCTGAGGCAGGCAAGAGTGAATCGGTCCGTTCGGATACTATTCCGACTTATACCTATAATTGGTGTGTTAGCCCATTAACGCCGATGGCCGTTTCTGGCGTCATATGGGTGCCGTCTGAGAGTAATATAGGTGAGGATTCCTCTGATTATGCTGCAGAATTAGAAATATATGCCAAGAGTTTACCTGAAACTTATGGCCAACAAGAAGTACCGTTTCTTTATGCGCATCCCAAAAAGAGTTTAGTTGAAAACATTAAACTTCCTAAAATTGATGGAGCTAAAGTCACATATTTCGATCAATGGCCAAAGAGTATTAAAGCTATTGCAGTAGAGTTAGCTGAACAAATCAAATAAGTTCTCGATAACAACGACAAATTACAATTATTCCATGTTTAAAAATATCTATATATCTGTTTCTCTTATTTTTTTTATGCACTCAATCAGTGTTGCAGAGAAATTGGGCAATGGCGCAGTAAACTCTAAACCTATAAGTGTTTATATTCTTTCAGGACAATCTAATATGGTTGGAGCTGGCAAAGTTGATGGTGGGAGTAGTCGTTGGGGTGAACAATTTTTAGATCCAGAGGTTTCGGTATATGAAGGGGTGTATGATTCGGAGGTTGATTATGATAATTTAGAACCACTAAAGGTTCTTAAATTAGAAAAGTTTGGTGGAACCGAGCCTACTCCATATCCGGGTGGAGGAACTCGAGTAACAAGAGGATTTGTGAAGATAAAAGAAACCGGGACCTATGAATTTCGACCCGGTTATGGAGGTTCAATGGAAAATGTTATGGAGGTTGGCGGAAAAGTGGTGCATCGCAAGGAGGTTGGAGGAGAAATTTTTCGTACCGCGATAAAACTTGAGAGTGGTAAAAAAGTTCCATTCAAAATCACTTATTTTACTAACGATGCCAATGGATTGGGCTGGATTGTGAGACTTGATGTGCCAGGTACGCTCACTTCTCTAGTCAATTTTAAGGGTATGTATCCTTATTTAAAAAATAATAAGGGTCAGTGGATTGCGAGAGATGACGTCTACTACAAGGGAGTTATCGCTGCAGCGGGAAGCCGTTGGCTGAGTGCCGATTCTGGAAAAATTGGGCCTGAGTTGGGTTTTGGGTATATATTAGGAAATCATCATGAAGAACCGGTTTTGATCCTTAAGGCATCTCAGGGCAACCGTTCTTTAGGATGGGATTTTCTTCCTCCCGGTAGTAAACAGTACGAGTTCGATGGAAAAATTTATGCTGGATACAAACAATCGCCTGACACGTGGGATAAGGGAACAGAACCGAAGCCAATCAACTGGTACGCTGGTAAACAGTATGATGATTGTTTTGGAGCAGCTAAGAAAGTTTTAAATAACTTTGATGAAAATTTTCCGCACTGGAAGGGAAGAGGGTATGTGATTAAGGGGTTTGCCTGGTGGCAGGGTGATAAGGATCGATACAATTCTGGTCATGCAAATCGGTACGAGAAGAATCTTGTTCACCTAATTAATACATTGCGCAATGAATTTAAGGCACCAGATGCAAAATTTGTAATAGGTACTCTAGGTCAGACAAGTAGAGGTACATCTCATAAAAATGAAAAGCTTATCTTAAATGCTCAACTCGCTGTGGATGGAGAGGCTGGTAAATATTCTCAGTTTAAAGGGAATGTGTCGACTGTTTACACTCATCCTCTGAGTCAGGGTGGAGCATCAAACAGTCATTATAATGGGAATGCACAAACCTATATGGACATCGGGCTGGCCATGGGTAAGTCAATGCTTAACCTCCTTGGAGGAAAGTGAAATAACACCAAAATATGAATAAAAAAAGCTTCATAATACTTATTGTCACAGCAGTTCTCAGCATTCCTTTTAAATCTCAAGCAAAGGAAATTCCTTTTCCCCTACCAAATCATGACGGTCTTCCTGGTGATTCCTCTAAGCCAGTCAAAGTCTATATTCTTGCCGGTCAGTCAAACATGGTTGGGATGGGTAATTTGAGCGGAGCTAAAAATATATACGATGGAGTTTTCCTTAGCTCAGACCCGAATGTTCCCGACAGCCCCTTGCAGATTTTCAAGGTTGGTAATTATAAGACTTCTCCTCTTGCAGTTTTTAATAGTGAGGGCCAGACAGTGACGAAACAGATTTCAAGAGGGCAGTTTGAGGTTTCTTTAAATGGGATTTACCATTTGAACTGCGGATTTGGAGATAATTCTTACTGTTTCATGCAAATTGATGGTAAGGAAGTTTATCGTCGCGAGTTGGGTGGCAAGCCGGTCAAGCAAGCTATCACACTTCAATCAGGGAAACGTTATAATTTCAAGATCTCCGGATTCGAAGGCGTCCCACCGAGGTTCTGGATGCAGAAGACGGATCTTTTGGGTAACGGTGACCTCGAAGCAGTAGTTAAAAGGGAGGGTAATTTTCCCTGGTTACTTGATGAAGAAAGCGAATGGACTGTTCGACAAGATGTCTATTTTCAAGAGGCGCGGCTTGCGAAGGATGGCAAGGGTTCACCCCTTAGTGCCACATCCAATGGTAAGTCCATTGGACCAGAACTCGGATTTGGCCATGTACTTGGTACGTTTCATGGAGAGCAGGTCCTATTGATAAAGACTGCACAAGGTAACCGCTCGCTGGGCTTTGACTTTCGTCCACCATCTAGTGGGCGAACTGATCCTGATAATCAGTTCGAATCAGCCGAATATAAGCTGATGATTGAAGGTGTTCGCAAGACTTTGAATAACATTGCCAAGGTCGTCCCAGATTACAAGAACCAGGGTTATGAAATTGCTGGTTTCGTATGGTTCCAGGGCCACAAGGACAGCTTCAGCGAGGTATTGATCGAAGAATATGAGAAACATCTTGCTAACTTGATTAATGATGTCCGTAAAGAATTCGATACTCCAAAGCTGCCAGTAGTGGTTGCCACTATCGGATTCGGCGGGCACAACATGCAGGAGAAGTTTCTGAATATTCATCAAGCTCAGATGGATATAAGTGATACAAAAAAGCATCCAGAGTATGCAGGTACCGTTGCGTCAGTTGATACTCGTGATTTTTGGCGTGAGGTTGACGAGTCACCAAAGGGTGAAGATTATCATTACAATCGTAACGCCGAGACTTACATGTTGATTGGAGATGCTTTGGGCCGTGCGATGGTCAGGCTTCTCGGTGGCAAAGCGGAACCATTGCCGCTGGCTCCACGTCCTAAACGTGTTATTGTAGAGAAGGGAAATGAGCTTTCCGAAGAGAAAAAATCCGCTACGCAGAAAGCGTTAAAGCCAATTATTCTTGATGGTATCGTAGCTGCTTATATTGCCAATCCGCGTTACCGTAAGGTCCTACTTCAAGAAGCTTCCGGTGAGCGGCCGCAAAGAGAAAATCAGTTTTTGCGTGGTGTGATGTATGGGCTTGAAAATTGCTACCGTGCGGCCGGAATCGACGACTACGATTGGCGCTCCTTTGGTCCTGATTTTAACGAAGTGCAGTGGAGCTACTACAGCTTTGATCCGAAAGAGATTCTTCCAAAGGAGAAAGGAAGTCGCTACCGTAAAGTAACCTATCCTACAGGTATGGAGATTTGGAATATGCCTAAGTTCGATGCAGCTAATGCAGGCTGGGAACAAGGTCTACAACCATTCGGGCAACTAGACGGCAAGTTAGTGCCGCTAGTAGAGACATGCACTGCGACATTTTGTCGGTGCAGTGAAAGACCACAGACTTTATGGGAAAAGGAGGTCCTGTTAGTTCGTGCGACAGTGGAACTTCCGCCACTAAAGAAAGATCATCGTTATCGTATTGTGGTTGGTGGATCGGCTCACGTGAATTCCGGCGAAGGTTACGCGATCTATCTCAATGGTAAGTTGCTAGGTGAGTCAGAAACTGGAGTCGCAGTCAGGCAGGGCGGGCAGCCTCGCGGGTGCTATATTTATAGCGATTTACGCGATGAAATAAAAGGAGGAAAGGTCACTCTCGCGGTGACCAGCTTCTTGCGTTACAATCATCCGCGTCGTGGACTTCAACCGCCACGTGGTCATCTCTCCTTGCAAATTGAGGAACAAAAAATGCCTTCACTTAAATAGTGGAAAAATAATCGAATAATGATGCAATTTTATTCACTACGCACCCGCATCAAAGTAGTGCTTGAATCGGTATCGGTTTGTCTATTTTTTTCTGGGGCAGTCTTTGCCGCTGATATTCCTTCAGGGAAAACAGGTTTTGAATCTCAAATTAAACCGTTCTTTAAAAATTATTGTATTGAATGCCACGGACCGGAAAAAAGTAAAGGTAAGATTACCTTGCACAGTCTCGATGGTGACTTGGCTAGAGGTCAGGATTTGGAACGATGGGAGCTCATTCTCGATGTTTTAGAGCATGAGGATATGCCACCGGAAGGGGAAGAGAATCGGCCAAGTGCAGAGAATCGCGCTGCCACCATCAAGTGGATTAATTCTAGTCTCCGTGACTACGTCAAAAAAGCGAGCGAGACCCCGATGGCCGTAACGACACGTCGGCTGACAAATTTTGAGTATCAGAATACGATGCGGGACTTATTGGGTCTTGAACTTGAGCTGTCCAAGAACCTTCTCGTTGATCCTGATAGACCATATCATTTCCATAACACTTCGGAATTCATGATGATTGGGCCGGACCAGTTAGTTCGCTATAAGGAAGCGGCACGCAAAGCTATGGCAAGTGCGATTGTTGATAATGGTGAACCGGAACTTCACCAAACCATAGCGAAGTGGAAACATGGTCAACCTGGGAAAAAAGGATTAACTCAGGCTGAGATCGGCGTCTATCAGGGGCCTGGCGTTGGCAGAAAAACGGTCAAATTGAAAAGCTGGCCCAAGACAGGTGAGTTCAGAATTCGCGTAAAGGCATCGGGGAATTTTCCGTCAGGGTTTCAGGAAGTGGCACTTCGCTTAGTGATGGGTACGGACCTTCGCCATGATTCAGGCTCGGGCATCTATCAGGAAGTGGGAACTATTCATCTGACAAACACTTCTGACAAACCTGAAGAGTTTGAGTTTCGGGGGCGCATCGAAAACATCCCGATCCAGCCAGCGAGTAATCGTAGGAACACGATAAGTCCTCCCAGTATTACTATCACGGCCCAGAATATTTTTGACAATGGAGAACTCAACGACCACCGCAAGAGCGGGTTTGACGACTCTTGGAGCGTTAAAGCTCCTCGCGTGATCCTTGAGTCGCTTGAGTTTGAGGCCCCAGTGATCGATGACTGGCCACCAGAGCACCATCGACGGATTCTCTTTGAATCACCTCTGCGTGACTCAAAGACCGACGAGTATGTTTATAAGGTTATCAAACGCTTTATGACGAGAGCGTTTCGGCGACCTGTCGATAGAGAAGAAGTTGATCATTATTTTCAGATCTACAAAATCTATAATGCTGAGTTTGACACTCTCGAACAGGCGATGAGGGAGACGCTTGCGATGATGCTGATTTCACCGCAGTTTCTTTATCACACGGTAATTGATCAAGCCGCCAATGCGAAGTCATACGAACTTGCTTCTCGACTCTCCTATTTTCTATGGGGAAGCATGCCTGATGAGGAGCTGTTTAATCTTGCTGCCTCAGGGGAGTTGAATGATCCCGCAATCATTGAGGTTCAGACACGTCGACTCCTCGCAGATAATCGTGCTGTCAGTTTTGTGGAAAACTTTAGCACACAGTGGCTGAGCATATCCAAGATGAAAACGGTAAACATTAATCATGATCTCTTTCCCCGGTTTCTCTATACCGTACACGTTGGGGAGAGACGTGGTCAGGAGCAGCTTTTCCGTCCGACTATTCGTGACTACATGCACGAGGAAACGGTGGGATTTATTGGTGAACTGATTAGCAAGAACTTGAGCATCATGAATATCGTCGACTCCGATTTTGCTTACCTCAATGAACCACTAGCTGTGCATTATGGTGTAAATGGCGTTCGGGGATTGAAATTTCGATCCGTTCCGATAAAACCCGAGTATCATCTTGGAGGGCTTTTGACACAAGGGTCTGTGTTGGTAGGGAATTCCACGGGATCTGCCCCTCATCCGATCTATCGTGCAGTCTGGTTGCGTGAAGCGGTTCTGGGTGACGAGGTCAAGCCACCACCTGCCGAAGTGCCGGCGCTATCTGATTCCGCTGGTGATTCCGCTGAAGATGCTACCTCGATCAAGAATTTGCTCGAGCTCCATCGAAATAAAGAAAGCTGTTACGATTGCCACGTGCGGCTTGATCCGTGGGGGATACCATTCGAACGCTACAGTGCGATAGGAAAATACCAGCCCTTGGTCCCCAAAGATAAGGTCCGAGTTCGGGGTTTTAATCATAAGCAAGACAAGACCTTCGCGGATTATCAGGCCTATCTGAGATCAATCTATACAGAGAAAGTGAACGCTTCCTCGCGCGTACCTCATGGCCCTGCTGTTGATGGAATGATGAATCTCAAGAAGTATCTACTCATGGAGAGAAAGGATGAGATTGCGGAAAATGTCGTCCGCAGATTGATGACATACGCTATCGGCCGTGAACTGACCTATCGTGATCGATTTGAAATTAAGAAATTGCTTAAGTTGGCGAAGGATGATGGATACAAAATGCAGAATATAATTGTTTTAGTTTGTCAGAGTCCCATATTCACAGGAGCTAAAAGCTAGGAAAAATAATTATATGAAACAGAAATCCTGGCACATTAATCGACGAGAATTTATCAGAGGAGGTGGCGCCGCACTGGCTCTGCCATTTCTTCAAGGCATGTCGTGGGGCAAGACAAGAGTAGGTCAGGAACTTCCAAAACGTTTGGTAGTAAGCTACATCGCCTACGGTGTCTATGAGCCAAAAACCAAGGACGGATCGCACCACGACTGGAACTGGTGGCCATGCAAAGACTCCGGACCGCTAATCTTCAATAAATCAGCAGCTCCCTTTGTACCATTAAAGGATTCTGTGAGTTATCTCCGCGGTCTTGAACACGCAGGTGGTGTCGGGATGGGAGGTCACAGTAGTGGTGACGTCTTTGCCACTGCAGCGAATATGTCGGGATTCGAAAAGACGAATAACATCTCCGTCGATCAAGTCGCTGCGAAGGTGAACGGGCATAAGACCCGCTACGCCTCACTCGTGTTAGGCACGGAGGGTGGCTCGGGCTCATATGGCAGTGCTAAGACACTCTCGCATTACGGTCCTGGTCGACCGATCCCCTCTATGCACCGGCCACAGGATATTTTTAATCGTTTATTTACTCCCTACGCTGGCAAAGAGATCGATCTAGTTCGCGCGGACCTCAAGCGAGAGGCGAGCGTGCTCGATTTGATGATGGATGAATCCAGGAGGCTTCAGAGTCGACTTGGAAAAGAAGATCAACAGAAAATGGAGGAGTACCTTGACTCCGTGCGAGCCCTAGAAAAACGTGTTGAGCGTACCAGCCAATGGACTCATGAACCATTACCGAATGTCGATACGAAGGGGCTGAACCTTGAGGTTTCTCACAAAGATCCTGAGGAATACACGCGATGCATGTATGATTTGCTCTATCTTGCGTTCCAGACAGATTCTACTCGTTTTGCCACCCTAATGCTTGAAAGTGAGCATTCCAGTGGCAGTGAGATGTGGAACTATGCAAACTACGTGCTTGGCTATAAAGGAGCAACTCACGACATAGCTCACAAGCGCCCAGCCGAATCGGGCAAGTGGGACAATTGGCGCGCCAAGCAGCATGCCTACTTTCTGAATCGCTTGAGAAATACTCCGGAAGGTGACAGCAATATGCTAGATCAGACGATAGTGGTCTGGGGATCAGCTCATCCGCATGCGTCCCACAGTACCAAGAACTATCCGATTCAGGTAGCGGGTGGAAATGCGCTTGGCTTTAAGCACGGGAACTTGCACTCTTTTGAGGACGACAAAAAGGTGCCCTTGGCAAACTTGTTCGTCTCCATGCTCAATGCCGTAGATGCTCCGGTAGAAAAGTTTGCGGACAGCACCGGAGAAATGACAGAAATAGTATGAGGGTCAACGCAATGGCTATGGTTACCGGATGGACAATAACATGAGAGCTACTCCAAAAATCAATCAGAAAAAAATGAACCTAGACTTTATGAAAAAAATCAAAATCTCTTTTCTATCCATTCTCTGTATGGTTTTCTCAGAGAGTCTGGAAGCGCAGCAAGTAAATTTCCAAACTACTGCACCCCAAAGTGACTTATGGTTAACTTATCCAGGACTCGAAGGCCCAGGAAAAAATAAGCACGTTGTTTTAATCGCGGCTGAGCAGGAATATCGCAGTGAACAATCCATGCCGATGTTGGCAAAAGTCCTTTCCAAACATCATGGCTTTGATTGTACCGTTTTGTTTTCGGTCAATGAAAAAGGTGAAGTGGATCCGACTGTGCCGGCTCCGTTCAAAGACAAAACAAAACGACATAATATTCCAGGCCTTAATCTTTTAGCCAAAGCTGACTGTTTGATTTGGATTTCTAGATTCATGCATCTTCCGGAAGAGCAGATGCAGCACTTTTATGATTACTTTGATTCCGGAAAACCATTCATTGCTCTGAGGACTGCCAATCATGGTTTCTGGGGTGGGTTAAAATACAAGAATGGCGGAAAAAATGTTTCACTACGCGAAATGTTGGGCGGTACATTCATGGGGCACCACGGTGGTTGGCACCGTGAAGCAACGCGCGGAGTAATTGTCTCTGAAAACAAGAAACATCCTATCCTTGCCGGAGTAGGGGATATCTGGGGAACTTCCGATGTTTACCGGTGCCATAATGATAAGAACCCTTTCCCGAAGGATTGCACATCATTAGTTTTAGGGCAGCCATTGATCAATCTTGAAAAGGATGCTCCGCCTAACACCAAGAAAGAACCTTTGCCCGTCGCTTGGACAAAAAAATGGACAGGAAATAAAGGTCTGGATTCGAGGGTTTTTCATTTCACAATGGGCTCAGCTAAGGATTTGGAAAATGATGGGGTAAGGAGAATGACAGTAAACGCAGTTTATTGGGGGCTGGGTTTAGAAAAAGATATTAAACCGGACCGTTCTATTGCCATCATTGGCGATTACAAGCCACTAAAGGCCGGTTTTAATTACGAGAAGATTGGCGTGAAACCGCGCAAAGTTGAGTACTATAAGTAAAATTTTTCTATCGCATGATATTTAAATTCATCATAATTTACTTTAATTATGCGTGCATATTCTCAAATTCTGGGAATCATTTTGCTTTCTTTGGAGACCATCATAGGTGCAGATCGAGCCGGTCTTGATTGGTGGTCATTGAGCGAAGTTAAAGAGCCTGCAGTGCCTGAAATATCGGGCGATAAAAATTTTAAACCAATTGATGCCTTTATTAAAAATCGTTTAAAGGAACAAAACATTGAGCCTTCTCCTCCCTCTGATAAGTACACTTTAATTCGCCGGCTTCATTTTGATTTAATTGGAATTCCTCCAAGCCATGAAGAGATAAAAGATTTTGCTCATTCTGAAGATAAGAATTCTTACTCTGAGTTGGTAGAGCGATTGTTAAATTCCCCAAGGTTTGGAGAACGATGGGCAAGGCATTGGCTTGATGTTGTTCGATACGCAGAAACGAATGGGTATGAGCGTGATGCTGTGAAGCCCCACATCTGGAAATATAGAGACTGGGTCATAAAAGCTTTCAATTCTGATATGCCTTATGACCAGTTCGTAACAGAGCAATTGGCTGGAGACGAAATAGATAATAGCAATGAATCCTCGGTAATTGCTACCGGGATGCTGCGTGCGGGGACATGGAATGATGAGCCCAATGATGCGCAAGAGTACAAATATGAAAGACTTGAAGATATGGTGGATGTGGTTAGCACTGCCTTTCTTGGCATGACAGTACGGTGCGCGCGGTGTCATGATCATAAATTTGATCCTATACCGCAACAGGATTACTATCGAATGGCCGCTGCTTTTTGGGCAGGAACAATTGAGCCAGGCAGTGCAGCAATAATGGGAGGGCCGAGTGCTGAGCAGCTAGGGCACAAGGAAGTTTTTGGTTGGACGGACGTTCATCGTGACCCGCCACCATTACACTTATTAATTAATGGTGATCCTGATAAGAAATCTAAGGTCGTTGAGCCTGGGCATCTTTCATTGGCTCCTCATCTGGACCGACCTTTAATTAGTCCGCCCAAAGAATCTAGAACATCTTGGCGTAGACTCCAACTTGCTGATTTTATTACTAATCCAAGCAATCCTCTCACTGCCCGTGTGATGGTAAATCGCATCTGGCAGCATTTAATGGGTAAAGGAATTGTAAATACTCCAAATAATTTTGGTTTTAAATCAGCTCGTCCGACTCATCCTGAATTGCTGGATTGGATCGCGAATGACTTTATTAAGGGGGGCTGGAGCATTAAGGGGGTCATTAGAAAAATAGTACTATCCGATACCTACCAACAAAGTTCCCTTCATCCAAAGGCAGAGAAGTGCATGTCTGTTGATCCCGGCAATAAACTGCTTTGGAGAAATAATATGCGGCGAATGGATGCGGAGTCATTAAGAGATTCCTTACTTCATGTTTCTGGAGAGCTTGATTTGCGAATGGGTGGTAAAAGCTTTTATCCTGAACTTGCTGCGGAAGCTCTGGAAGGTTTTTCGCGCAAGAGTAGCGCATGGACTCCATCGCCCCTCAAGGAACAATTTCGCCGAAGTGTCTATATGATTTCTAAGAGGCATCTCCTAGTCCCTCTTATGACGGCATTTGATTTTCCAAGTAGTGAGAAGCCGTGCGGCAATCGCAACTCAACGACTGTCGTTTCACAATCACTTGCAATGCTAAATAATCATTTTATTCATGCAAGGAGTCAGCGATTGGCTAATCATGCGAATGAGGTTTCTGATTCTAAAAAGGAAGCAATTTCCTTTGCATGGAAAAATATTTTAGGGCGTGCTCCGTCAGTAGATGAGTTAACTACTGCGTTGGACCATTATAATCAACAGGTGACTCATTTCAAAGATGTCAATGATCAGGCAATGCGAGTAAGGAGTAGATCACCCGCTGTTGATAAAGTGCCCAGTTCAGGGCTTCATTTTTGGGTATCTGCTGATGCTGGAAAGACTACTGATTCTAATGGCAAATTATTGCTTTGGAAGGACCTTTCAGGTAATGGGCATGATGTGACTCAGGCCGATTCAGGGCGGAGGCCAATGTATGTGGGCAAGGCCATAGCAAATAAACCTGCTATACGGTTCAGTGGCAAAAGAGAGTTCCTTAAAATTAAAGGTCAAGTGATCAAGGGGCAGGAATTTACATTCTTTGCCGTTGCAAGTGACCGGTCCTCTTCAGAGGAGCACCGGGAAATTATTTCTAACTGGAATGGCCGTGCAGGAAACTCAACTAACTCGTTGTTCTTGGGGTTGACTGGAAAATCGACGGTTAGGTTCTCTGATGACTTTTCAATTAAGGATAAGGTCATTGGTGCCCCCGGTCGTGGATTTCTTCTTTCTGCTTCTAGTGGAAGATTAGGTAGCCAAATTAATTTTAATGGGCAGACTTTGGCGACCCGGAGTTCTTCTTTAAAGGAAAGGAGAATGGACACGGAATGGGTCATTGGGCAACAAGGGAATATAGAAGGGGAATACTGGAAAGGCGACATTGCGGAATTGCTTGTCTATGAGCGTCAATTAGAGCCACAGGAAATGGAATTCATCAGTAAACTACTTGCTAAAAAGTACGATTTAACTATGAACTATTCTTTGAGAAAAAAGCCGGTCATGGATCCAGAGCTTCAAGGGCTCGCTTCAGTTTGTCACGTTTTACTAAATTCTAACGAATTTCTTTATATTGATTAATCGGTCACATAGAAGTTCTTTCCCTTGTGGACAGACTAGGAGGGAATTTGCTTGGGAAATGGGAGGCGGTTTTTCTGGCCTGGCATTAGCATCATTACTTTCTGGAAGCGGATTCTTCTCCCAAAAGAGTCTCGCGTCAGACGGTCCTCTGGAGCCTAAGCCATCTCATTTCAAAACTAAGGCTAAGAGTTGTATTTTCTTAATGATGAATGGTGGACCAAGCCAGGTTGACACTTTCGATTATAAGCCCGAGTTAAGGAAGTTTGCTGGTAAATCTTTACCTCAGGATAAAAGCTACATTAATTCTGGAGGAAGGAGAGTGGGTTTTCTTACTCCTAATTGGCGCCCATTCCGTCCTGGCGGAGAGAGTGGAATTATGGTTTCAGATTATTTCCCTAATATCCGCAAGCACGCCGATAAGTTGGCGGTGATTCGTTCTTGTCACGCGGATAGCCATGCTCATGGGTCTGCTCTAGTGCAGATGAATACAGGGATGCCATTAATTGGTCGCCCTTCTCTGGGAACGTGGGTGACCTACGGATTGGGAAGTGAAAATGATAGCCTCCCTTCTTATGTTGTCATGCTTGATAAGAGAGGAGGGCCAATTAGCGGTATGCCTAACTGGTCAAGTGGATTCATGCCTGCGACCTACCAAGGGACTCTGTTTCGACCAACGGGAAGTCCAATCCTTGATTTAAGTGGGCCAAACAATTTTACAGGTAAAGCTCAGCGTAACCAACTTGACTTCCTTGATAAAATTAATCGTAAGCACCTCATGGATCGAGAAGAATCGGAAGAGCTTGCCGCGAGAATTCAGAATTACGAACTGGCTTACAGGATGCAGGCCGAAGCTCCAGAAGCTGTGGATCTTTCAGATGAATCTCGGCAAACATTAGAATCGTACGGTGTGGGCAATTTTCCGACTGATGAATTTGGTAAGAACTGTCTAATTGCTCGACGCTTAGTTGAAAGGGGAGTCCGTTTTATCCAGTTATATTCTGGTGGAGGGCACTTGGAGGAGACCTGGGATGCTCATGAATCAATAGAGAAGAATCATGGTCGTCATGGATCCGAAGTGGATCAACCAATCGCTGCTCTGCTAGAGGACCTTGATCAGCGAGGCTTGCTTGATGAAACTTTAGTGGTCTGGGGTGGCGAGTTTGGTCGCATGCCTTTCAGTGAGGGTAAGGATG
>SHBV01000059.1 GCA_004211885.1 Verrucomicrobiaceae bacterium | reverse complement strand
ATTTATCCGCGAACAAATAGCGGGCGATCAGTTCGGCAAGGATGCCGGGACCGGTTTTCTGGTCACAGCAGCACGTCTGTTACCGGGTCAGATCGGCAAAGACGCTGCATCAATGCGGCTCGCTCGCCAAGATGAGTTAGGTGAGATCGTCATCAACACTAGCGAGGCATTCCTTGGACTCAGCGTTGGTTGTGCTCGTTGCCATGACCACAAATTTGATAATATCTCAGCAAAGGATTATTACTCCATGCAAGCGTTCTTTGCAGGAGTGTCCTACGGTGAGCGTCCAATCCGATCCTCCGAATCAGAGACCTTAAGCAAGGAGAAGGAAAAACTGAAATCCAGGATACGTGAAATTGATCGTACTCTGGCCGGTCTCGTACCTCTCGCTCGGTCCGGCACGGAACGCCCACCCGTTAAAGCCTCAATCAATGTGGAAAGATTTGCTCCGGTTAAGGCACGTAAAGTCCGGTTCACCATCCAAAAGACAAATCTGTACGAGCCCTGCATTGATGAACTAGAAGTCTTCGACTCAAACGGAAACAACATTGCTCTCTCATCACTCAACGTGACCAGAACCGCCTCAGGCAGCAAAGAAGAACCTAACCGGCACCAGCTTGATTTTATCAATGACGGAAAGTTTGGTAATACTCACAGCTGGATGTGCAGTGAAAAGACCGGATGGGTAATGCTCGAATTTCCTATCGAACATACTATTGAACGTGTCGTCTGGGCAAGGGACCGTGACGGTAAGTTCAACGACAGATTGGCACTCGAATACGTGATCGAGGCTTCCGATGATTCAGGAAAATGGCAGGTAGTGGCAGATTCGAAGGACCGCCGCTCGCTAATCGATATCGTTAACGGAGTCGTTGAACCTGGCCCGGGCCGCACTGGAAATAACGTTTATGAAAATGCGTTTGACGGTGATATCGGAACTATGACCTTCACAACAAATGGTGGCACAGTAACGGCTCCACAGCGCTCACTACTGGCGCTCGAGGAGGGAGCAGTTCACAGCCTGTCGCATATCCGTATTAATGACATCGCGGGTAATGACAAAAATGGCCGCATGCAACAGATCACTGTGCGCGTCACTACCGATTCTGATAAGGATCTCACTGCACGGACCTATTCCGATGTCGCCAATCTCTCGGTGAAAATGTTCAGCGGTGATGCGAATCCTCTGCCTAATGTTGTCATCAACGGCAACACGATTGAACACCTCGATACTGAACATGATGGTTTTTATTCTGTCGTTTTCGATCCAGTACCGGGAGCCACCGGCATCGAATTGGAATGGGCAAATGAGGGACAACACAAGCACTGGACGATACGCGAAATTGAAGCATGTTCCGGCGCCCCTGATGCGCAAAAAAATAAAGTTGGTATAATCGCTCAGAACACCAAACAACAATCAAAGTCCAAGGCCCTAATGCAGGAGAAAAGCAATATAGAGGCTCGGCTAAGAGAATTTTCCAAATCCAGAACAGTCTTTGGAGGGATTTTTGGTAAACCCGATCCTGTTCACATTTTAAATCGTGGCGATGCCGAGCAACCAGAGGAGGAAGTTACTCCAACTGTGCTAAGTGCACTCGGTGATTTATCTTTAGCAAAAAACGCGCCAGAATCGGATCGCCGGGTAGCATTGGCAAAATGGATCACTGACGAGAAAAATCCACTCACAGCTCGTGTCGCAGTCAATAGAATCTGGCAAGGACATTTCGGAATCGGAATCGTTGAGACAGCAAATGATTTCGGTAAGATTGGCGCCGCTCCATCTCACCCCGAACTCCTTGACTGGTTGTCTGCGGAATTTATACGGTCAGGTTGGTCAGTGAAGCACTTGCACCGTTTAATCGTTCTATCAGATACTTACGGCCAATCCGAACAGATCGTGACCCAAGCGAGTGCCAAAGATGCCGAGGTGCGGCTATTGTGGCGGTTCCCATCCCGGCGCCTAGAAGCAGAAGGTATCCGCGATGCAATGTTGGCAGTTAGTGGAAGACTGAATTTAAAAACCGGGGGACCCGGATTCGATCTATTTTCCTCACGCGGCGGACTCAGTGGATTCCCTCCCATTTTAAAATTTCAAGGGGATGGATTGCGCCGCATGATCTACGCGCACAAGATCAGAATGGAACCTGATTCGGTCTTTGGCGCTTTCGATTGTCCGGACGCTGGCCAAAGCGTATCTCGCAGACGGCAGAGCACGACACCGATTCAGGCACTGAATCTGTTCAATAGCCAGTTCACGATCGATGAGTCAAAAGCGATGGCAAAACGCATTAGAGAGGACTCTGGTGAAGAGGCACCGGCTCAAGTAGCCCGCGCGTATTGGCTCGCCTACGGACGTGACCCGCTGCCGGGCGAACTGGCTGACGCAGAATCGGTCGTAAACCAACACGGTCTAGTGACTCTGTGCCGAGCAATTTTCAACAGTAATGAGTTTCTTTTCATACCATGAATCACTGCGCCGAACATCTTTCACCAAACGGGCGGCAGCTATTGGATCGTCGTGCATTCCTAGGAAACAGTGCCACTGCACTGAGTTCGATCGCGCTGACGAGTTTGCTTGGGACCGAGGGATTGCTCGCGGGAAAAGGACCAGTGGTCGATCCATCTCAACCCTATGCCCCTCGTGCGCCGCACTTCGCTCCGAAGGCAAAGAACGTGCTCGTAATCTTCTGTCCCGGAGCCGTTAGCCAACTAGAGACCTGGGATTATAAGCCAGAATTGATTAAACAAGACGGCAAACCTCTGGCTGGCGGGCCGGCAGTAACTTTTCAGGGCCCCGCGGGCAATCTGGCAAAACCACAGTATGAGTTTCGGCCCCGCGGTCAGACCGGCAAGATGGTCTCTGAGATGATTCCTCACCTCGCGGAACTGACTGACGATATCGCATTCATCCACTCGCTCACCAGCAAATCAAATACTCACGGACCCGCAGAAAATTTCCTCTCGACTGGTTTTGTTCAGGATGGTTTTCCAAGCATGGGCGGCTGGGTCAGTTATGCACTGGGAAGTGAAAATCAGAATCTACCGGCCTTCGTATCGATCCCCGATCCTCGGGGAATCCCGCAATCCAGTGTCAATAACTGGGGACCCGGATTCCTCCCGGCAGAATTTCAGGGAACGCCATTCAGCGCCTCCAAACCGTTGCAACATCTGACTCCCCCAGCAGGAATCTCGACGGACCAAAATCAAGCTGCACGTTCGCTCCTCCAACGGATGAATGCCCGCCATCTCGAAAAGCATCCGGGCGATGGGAAGCTAGCTGCCCGCATTGCCAGCTATGAACTTGCAGCGCGAATGCAACTCAGCGTTCCGGAAATCGGTGATCTAAACTCAGAGCCTGCTCACGTCCTAAAGAGCTACGGTGCGGACAATGCTTCGAATCCAATCAAGGCAGGATTTGCAAAGAACTGTATTCTCGCCCGAAGATTAATCGAAAGCGGTGTACGCTTTGTTCAACTATTCAACGGAGCCTACGCTAGCGGCGGACAACTTAATTGGGACGGACACAAAGACCTCAAAAAACAATATGATGGGCATGCTGAGATCCTCGATCAACCTGCTGCAGCGCTCATCAAAGACTTGCGAGACCGTGGCTTACTCGAAGAGACTCTAGTCGTGTGGTGCACCGAATTCGGGCGCATGCCAATGTTCCAAAAAGGCGCAAAAGGGCGCGACCATAACCCCGATGGGTTCACTTGTTGGATGGCAGGGGCAGGCGTTAAACCTGGGGTGAGCCACGGAATCACGGACGAACTCGGGCGCCAAGCCATCCATGACGTTCATCCTCTCTACGATTTCAATGCGACCATCCTGCACCTGCTCGGCTTGGACCACGAGCAGTTGACATTCTATCACAATGGCATTGAGCGGCGACTTACAAATGTCGAAGGGAATGTGATTGGCGAAGTGATAAGTTAATTCATGATTGCTAAAGATTCAGACGGCAAGTCATTAAATTAATTCGGTTGCCTCAAATCATATACTAAACCACATTGTGAGTAGCGGGGGCCTGACTCGCAGTTCACGCTGTGAGTTCCCTGCTAAATGATGAAAGTCATTATGGGTCGTTAGTCCATGGTCGGACCAACGGCCCTTTTTGTTATAGAATAGTTATATAAAGTTTTTTTCTTAAAAAAACGAACCTCAAAGCGAATCCTATAAAATTCGTTTTAAAAAAATGCAGCAGCAACTCTACCGTAGGTTCAAATTCCAATTCCTACCACTGCTCCTACCACTGATATCTTATAATTTAAATTAAGTTTTAAACTAAAAGAAAATTTATAATTGTATCGAAAGTTTAATCTTATATTCTCTGTTCTATGAAAGAATACAAAGCTGTCATATATCAGGAAGCAATGCTAGGATCTCTTCTCCTCGGTCAATCAAAAGTAGACCCAGTCAAATTAACAGAGTTCTTAAATACGAATGCCGCTGAAGGTTGGAGAGTCGTTACCATGGAAAAAGATAACCGCCGGATGCTGGGATTTTGGTCAAGAGAAGCACTGGTCATTCTCATGGAGAGAGATAAATAATGAAGAGGTCTTCTATTTCCCTTGCTTCATTATTAGCAATATGGATTGTCCTTTCTCTTATACAGCTATGGGGAGAATCCTTTTCGGCTGAAACCTATACGAAGATCAGTATTAACTTCTTGCTAATTGGAGGAGCAATATTTTTCTGTTCTCTGATTAGTAATGAACACTTGGCAGGAGACCTGCGCCATGCCGGTGGTGTTGCAATAGGATCCATAATTTTGTGGGTCATAATATCATTAATACAATTATGGAGTAATGGTGGTGCGATCGATGCGGCCCTCTACCTAAAAATTACTATCACAATGCTGTTAATTGGAGGGGGTATTTTGATTGTATCAATGGTCAGAAAGAATTACATAACTGAAAAAAAACTCAAACGAGACAACTTCATTGATTGAAATATAGAATCCTTTTTTTTGCTCTTTTAAGTGTATTAACTCTTTCCTTAGCCAGTGCCAGAGAAAGGGTCATAGTACTGACTGATATTTCCAATGAACCAGACGATGAAGAATCTCTAGTTCGTTTTCTTGTCTACTCCAACGAATATGATGTGGAAGGCTTGGTAGCGACCACTTCACAGCACTTACGCTCAAAAACTCGGGAAGATCTGATCCGAAGACAAATCTCTGCCTATTCAAAAGTAAGAAATAATTTACTCATTCACTCAAAAAAATATCCAGAACCCCACAATCTGTTAGAACTCACAGTGAGTGGTCAATCAGGATATGGCATGGAGTCGGTCGGGGCAGGAAAAAGCACCGCAGGTTCAAAACTCATCATTGAAGCCGCTGATAAAAATGACCCTAGACCACTATGGGTCAGTGTCTGGGGAGGAGCAAATACCCTCGCACAGGCACTCCATGACGCCAGTAAAGAGAAATCTGAAAGACAGATGAAAGAACTCTTATCAAGGCTGAGGGTTTACACCATTTCCGATCAGGATGATGCCGGCAAATGGATCAGAAAAGAATTCCCTAGTCTCTCCTATATCGTCACCCCGAGTAATAGCTGGAAAGAATATCATCGGGCAACCTGGACCGGAATATCAGGAGATCGGCACTACAAGAACGGCCCCATGCAGCATTTTGACTTGGTAGATAATCCTTGGCTCAAAGAAAATATCATAGAGAATCATGGACCCCTAGGTAAGCTTTATCCCAAAGTCGCCTACATCATGGAAGGAGACACGCCTTCATTTTTAGGTCTCATTAAAAATGGATTGGGGTGGTCAGTCAGTCCAAGCTTTGGAGGATGGGGCGGGCGTTATGTGCTTTATGAGTCTTATGCAGAGACACGACCAATATGGACTAATAATCATTATTCAAGAGACACTATCAAAATCAGCGGCAACCATTACACATCAGATCAGGCCACTATATGGCGCTGGAGGAAAGCCTTTCAACACGACTTTGCTGCTCGAATGGATTGGTGCATTGCTGAGGAATATTCTAAGGCAAATCACAATCCAACCGTGATACTAAACGGGGACCAATCAAAGGATGTTTTATATTTAGACGCGGAACCTGGAAGCACGACAAAATTTTCAGCTAAACAAAGCCATGATCCTGATAATAATGACATTACCTATCGTTGGATAATTTACCACGAAGCAGGAAATTACCGCCAACCAATTAAACTCAGTCATTCAGAAGGAATAGATACGAGCGTCACTGTTTCGAATAATAAGGCCACTCCATCGGCAAATAAAATCCACCTGATTCTTATAGTCGAAGATAATGGCTCACCTAGCCTAACAAGTTATCGCCGCGCAGTTATCACAGTGAATAATTAATTTTTAAGAAGGTTCTAATTCGTAACCGTCCTTAGAATCTTTAATTACCCAGCCTTCGGAAATGACGGCATCTCTCAAGCGATCAGATTCGGCCCAATCTTTCTCCTTTTTAGCAATCCATCTTTTTTCTGCCAAATCCTTAACATGGTCAGGGACATCTAAAGCTAACTGTTCGGATTCAATTTCTGGCAAGACCCAACCAAAGGCATGAACTAAAAAAGCCAAACCATGTAGGGCCGCTTTTTTCGTATCTTCGGGCACATCTCCCTCTGCTAGTTCTTTTTCCAAGGGTTTAATCGCAACAAATAATTCACCAAGAGCAGCCGGCGCATTTAAATCCTCAAGCAAAGCTTCCCAGCTAGATTCAAATGGGCCCAGATTCATATCTTCGGAGGAGCCACAATCACATAACTCCTCATATGAAGGTAATCCAGCACCAAGATTTTGAACAAGACTCGCAATCCGTTTAAGATTGATCCGAGCCTCATTCATTCTATCAAAGCTAAAATTGATTTTTGTCCGATAAGATCCAGAGAGCAAAGAGTACCTCAGCTCAGCCGCAGAAAAACCTCGGTCATGGATATCTGTAAGGGTATATAAATTACCTAAACTCTTGCTCATCTTGCTGCCATCGACCATCAGATGTTCATTATGGAACCAGTGACGGGCAAATTGTTTGCCAGTAGATGCTTCACTCTGAGCAATTTCATTTTCATGATGAGGAAAACATAAATCCACGCCCCCAGCATGAAGATCAAAAGTTTCTCCTAAATATTTCATCCCCATTGCACTGCATTCCAAGTGCCAACCTGGTCGACCAGAGCCCCAAGGACTGTCCCAGTAATTATCTCCATCTTCAGGTTTTCTAGCTTTCCACAAAACAAAATCACAAACATTATCCTTCTCATATTCGTCTGCATCATTAGCAGTTTCTCCGGCACCTGCCATAAGATCACGTTGATCAATGCGAGTAAGTTTTCCGTAATTCGAATATGATTTTACTGAAAAATAAACTGACCCATCTCCCGATGGATAGGCATTACCATTTTCTATTAATCTCTCAATGAGCTGAACTTGCTCAGGAATATGTTGTACTGCGCTAGGCTCGAGGTGCGGATCCAACATGTTTAATTGCTTGGCATCCTGATGAAATCGTTCGGTCCATCCGGCAGTGAACTCGATTAGAGATAGTTCAGACTTCTGTGCCTCGCGGATCGTCTTATCATCCACGTCAGTAATATTTCTAACATGTAATGTTTTGATACCGGAAAGCTCTATGACTCTACGGAAAAGGTCCTGAACAAGAAATGCCCTGAAGTTTCCAATATGGGCCGGTCCATAAACGGTAGGCCCGCAGCAATAAAACCTAAACTTTTCCCCGTCCTCAGGGAAAATTTCACACCGATCCCTAGAAAGGGTATCATGTAAATGGAGTCTTTTCATTAATGGGTCTTATAGAAGGAAAATCGAATCGTTCCACGGGCTTGACTGAATTTCAAGGAGAGGCCGCATTATAAAAAAATAATTCTTATGAAATTAAAGAATTTCGAGGAATTATTATAAGATTACGGGATTCCTGTAATTTCGAAATTTTAAGTCGCAACTATACGTTTTGCACTATACTATTCACTCCCTTATAAAATGTTTATTCCAAAAAATAATCTCTTTGTGTCAATCTTTAGAGCGGCTCTTCTTATATTAATTCCTATCGCTTTGATAAGTTGTTCAATTTTTAATCCAAAACCAAAGCCTGGTCTCGTTGAACCCAAGGCTGCAGTTCCTGCGGATTTTTTATTTAGTTGGCATGCTCCTTACAATAAGTGGATGGATTCACCAGTGAGAGTTTATTATAACGAAATACCATTAGAGGAAATCTTCAAAAATGCACCACTCACAGGCCTCTCCTACAACTTCATTAATAAGCCTAAGGAAAGTCCATTAGTCTCGATAGATAGTATAGGCATAACGAGACGCCAATTACTTTGGTCCATTGCTCATGACAATAATCTGAGCATGAGTCTAAAGTCCCTTCCTAATGGCCATCCCAGTGAAATTATTATTCGTGACCGAGGCGATGAGACTGAAATGCAGGGCAAAGACAAAGCGTAGCTAGTCAGTTACTTTAATCTATTAATTCACCCAAGATATTTCCAAGCGCATCTCTTAGAACTGCGTAGGAAAAGTTTTCAATACATAAATGGTAATTCAATTGCGTCCACTGCCGCGCAAGGTCCTTATCCAAAATTACATCAATCGTTTCGGATACAACCTCATTAGTGACTTCACCGTCCATACTAACTATCTTAAAACCACACGGCTCAATATCATCCTTAAATACAGGATATCGATTCACCAGAACCGGCTTAGAGAAATAAAATGTTTCTAACAAAGCATTACCAAAGCCTTCATAGAGACTCGGATAAGTAACGAAATCCGCATGAGGATAAACATCCCATAGCCTATATAGTTTTTCTCCTGAACTATTGAACCCACGAGATTCTCCGATACGTTCCCCTGCCCATATCACTCTAACTCCTAATCTTTCAGAAAGATCAACTAGTTGATGGTAATACTCCATCCCCTCATCGCCAGCAAGATGCGAGACCACCAAACAGATTTTATTTTTAATCATTTTCTGAATCCTAGAACATAACTCAATAGATAATTCGATACCTTTCCGAGGCACTATTCTAGTGGGTTGCAGAAATAGAATCTCATCAGATTCTATTTCAAATTGGTCGCGAAAATCATCTCCATAATCATCCGAATTTGATGGGGGATTCTCAAAATCAAATACATTAGGAATGACCGTAGATTCTAACCCCAATCTCTGCATAAGAGATTCCTTAGCTCGTGAGTTAATTACTACATGTTGAAATTTTTCAGTAATTTTTGGAGGGAATGAAGAATCAAGATAATGTTGAGCACAACCCTTTAAAAAACGTTCTCGTTCCCAATAAAAATCATGATGATGTGCGATCATTGGTAATCCCTTCGATGCGAGTTCAGTAACCGCTAATCCCATTGGAACATGCATAGGGATAGCTAAAACATTCTGAGGAATAACTATATCAATTGAATATTCGCGGACAAAATCATCTAAAGCATTATAAAGTTCCGCCTCAAGAACATTCACTGAATTATGAATATCTTTTGATGAGCTATTTAAATCACTAAAGAGCTTCTCCTGCAAAGAAATGACGGAAGGGTGTTCAAAGAATGCCTTCAAACAAAGGCTAGAAGAGCTTTCAGGAGTGTCTAGTTTTCCAGCGAACCAAAAACATTCATGATTTAACTCCTTTTCAAGAACATTTGCCCATTTAGAAGCTTCTAACGAAACTCCATCAGTGCCATGAAATCGAGTCGAAACAAATCCTATGCGCATTACGAACCAATACGTTAAATGATATTATCATCCCAAGAAGAAAATTTACCTATAAATAAAATATAAGTAATAAGAGTCACATATAAACTATGCCTTCTCCTTAACTGGCTCACCTGATTCAGCCTTAAATTTGAGACGGTTTTCCTTCTTATCTACAGTCACTGTAACAAAATCTCCTTCCTTAACATCTCCACGGAGCAAATGCTCTGCTAACGGATCTTCTAAATGTTTCTCCACTGACCGTCTCATTGGTCTTGCTCCATACTCAGGATCATATCCGTCCTCAATGAGAAAGTCTTTACCCTTGTTATCAATCTTAACATTGATGTCACGGTTCTTGAGTCGTTCGAAAACTTTAGCAATTTCCAAATCAACTATCTTAACCAAATCCTTCTTTTCCAGCATATGGAAGACAATTTGATCATCTAGCCTGTTAAGGAACTCCGGTTTGAACACCTTTTTTGATTGTTCAAGTATCTTCACTTTCATTCCATCATAATCAGCCGACTCGTTATCCATTGCACCAAATCCAAGGGATGTTTGCTTCTTAATCAACTCAGCACCGACATTAGATGTCATGATAATGATAGTATTTCTAAAGTCTACCTTACGGCCAAGACTATCGGTCACAGTTCCTTCTTCAAGGATCTGTAACAAAAGATGCATAACATCAGGATGAGCTTTCTCAATTTCATCAAAAAGAACAACCGAATACGGACGTCTTCGAACAGCTTCTGAAAGTTGGCCCCCTTCTTCATATCCAACATAACCTGGAGGCGAACCAATTAAACGACTCGAAGTGAATTTCTCCATGTACTCCGACATATCAATTTGAATAAGAGCATCAGGATCACCAAACATGA
The DNA here is from genome assembly GCA_004211885.1 of Verrucomicrobiaceae bacterium. Classification (GTDB taxonomy): domain Bacteria; phylum Verrucomicrobiota; class Verrucomicrobiia; order Verrucomicrobiales; family DEV007; genus EC70. Next base: position 7,019 of record SHBV01000059.1, on the reverse strand, counting down.
ACTCTGCCAAGTTGCGTGCCAAGAAGGTCTTACCAACTCCAGTAGGTCCAAGAAAAACAAATGATCCTATTGGACGCCTAGGATCCTTGAGATCAGCTCTGGATCTTCTCAATGCTTTGGAAATTGCAGTCACTGCCTCATCCTGTCCGATAACATGAAGCTTTAAATCATCTTCCATTCTCAATAACTTCTCAGCCTCAGCCTCCTCCATCCTTTGAAGAGGTATTCCAGTCCATTTTGAGACAACAGACATGATGTCATCTTCATCAACATCTATAGTTTTCTCTTCACTCTGAGCTCGCCACTCTTCAAGCATTTCCTCTAACTGTGCCTTCTTCTGCTTTTCCTCATCACGCAAAGCGGCAGCCTTTTCATATTCCTGATCGCCTATCGCTTCTTCCTTTTCCTTTCGGATCTCTTCAACTGAATGTTCAAGTTCCTTAAATTTAGGGGGGCGCGTCATCGCTCCAATGCGGGCCTTAGCTCCCGCCTCATCCATAATATCAATGGCCTTGTCAGGTAAAAACCTTCCAGTCAAATAGCGCTCAGAAAGCATCACTGCCGAATTAATCGCATCATCCGAATATTTAGCCTTATGATGCAATTCATACTTATGCTGAAGTCCCTGTAATATTTTGATAGCATCCTCTACGCTTGGCTCATCAACCTTAACGGTCTGGAAACGACGTTCCAAAGCAGCATCTTTTTCAATATATTTTCTATATTCATTTAGAGTTGTCGCACCAACACACTGTAATTCACCACGGCTCAATGCAGGTTTAATTATATTCGAAGCATCCATCGCTCCTTCGGCCGAACCGGCTCCAACAATCGTATGCAATTCGTCGATAAATAGAATCACATTCTTGGCTCGAACAATCTCATCCATCACTGCTTTGATTCTCTCTTCGAATTGCCCTCGGTACTTAGTCCCAGCAACCATTAAGGCTAAATCAAGAGTAATGACTCGCCTGTCGCGTAAAAGTTCAGGCACATTGCCTGCTGCGATTTCTTGTGCAAGACCTTCAATAATAGCCGTCTTTCCCACTCCTGCTTCACCTATCAGAACTGGGTTATTTTTTGTTCTGCGGCAGAGGATCTGTATTACTCTTTCAATTTCCTCTAGGCGCCCTATGACAGGGTCTAATTCACTTTTTTGAGCTAACTCAGTAAGGTCTCTACCAAAAGCTCGGAGGGCCGGAGTCTTACTTTCTTGGCCTCCTCCGCTAATTTCAGCTTCTTCAAAGACTCCCTCATCCTCATCGCCTAAATCACCAGGGCTAAAATTAGGGTCCAACTCCCTTAAGATTTCATTGCGGGTTCGTTCAATATCAACTTCTAAATTCTTCAATACCCTAGCCGCAACTCCATCACCTTCTCGAAGAAGTCCTAAGAGAATATGCTCAGTACCAACGTAAGAATGGTTCAAGGCTTTTGCTTCTTTCCCAGCTAGAGCCAAAACCTTCTTAACTCTAGGAGTGTATGGAATGTTACCGGGAGTCTTGGTCTCAGGACCAGATCCCACTTGCTTCTCGACCTCCATTCTGACTGTTTCGAGATCCAAGCTCATTTTTTGTAAAACATTAACAGCTACTCCCTGGCCCAGTTTGATTAGACCAAGTAACAAATGTTCAGTTCCTACATAATTATGATTGAAACGATCAGCCTCTTTCCTTGCTAATGCCAGGACTTGCTGAGCTCGAGGTGTGAAATTATTCATCATTTTCAGTTAAAACTAATCTCCATCCGAAGATTGTTCATTTGACTTATTACTTGAGAACCTACTTGGCTCAGGCAGACTTTTCAACCTATCACGCATTATTTCCGCACGTAATGAGTCTCTTTCCTCTGCACCAAGCTTGCGATCAGCAAAAACCTGTAAATGTGCAGGTTGAATCTCCATAAAAAGAACATCAATTAAAGCTCGAATATCTTCAGAAAAATAACCCAAATCAACACCTGCTCTAAGCATAGATAATAAATCAAGAGCCTCTTTAGTGGAAATTATGTGTCCATATCGAAGAATAGCATAAGAACGGCCTATCTTATCATCTAGTACAGTCTGTTTTTCATTATATAATTTCTCACGAGCATTCTTTTCATGCTCAATAATCTGCCTAATAACTTTTTCCAATCTGGCAATAATCTCATTTTCTTGTTCACCAAGAGTGTGCTGATTTGAAACTTGAAACAAATTACCAAGGGCTTCTGTTCCTTCACCATAAAGGCCACGCACTGCTAGCCCTATTTTATTCACAGCATTGATGACTTTATTGATTTGTTCTGAAAGAACCAAACCAGGAAGATGGAGCATAGCTGAAGCTCTCATTCCTGTTCCAAGGTTAGTAGGGCAAGCGGTCAGATACCCATATTGATTATCAAAAGCATAATCTAAATTTGACTCTAATTTAGTATCCACCTCATCGATCATTTTATATGCATCAATAAGACTCAACCCGGCTTTTATTGATTGCATTCTGAGATGATCTTCTTCATTTACCATCACACATAAAGTCTGTTTGCGATTCATAATAGCCGCGCTACCTGCAGCCTTTGCTGCCTGCTCACGACTAATTAAATGACGTTCAACGAGGATCTGTTTCTTGACTGCAGTGAGATCCGATAAATCAGAAGAAAAAGCTCCGTTCATTTCTTTGAGATTTTCAATTTCCGGCTTAACTCGATTAAGAATCTCTGTCCTATCTTCTTCTACTGCCCAACCTGGAAATGAAATATCTCGTAAATTACGAGCGAGGCGAACCCTACTACTAATGACAATCTCACCGTGAGGCCCACTACTAAGCATCCACTCAGCAGGATTCTTTAGGATTGTTTTAAACTGCATCATATTAATATTAAACTTGGAAACAGAATAAAGTTTGTCATTTTAATTCACTCTCATTCGATTCGATATAGTCTGCTTCGGCCAGTTTAATTTCATCGCGTAACTTGGCAGCCTCTTCAAAATTTTCTTCTTCAATAGCAGTCCTTAATCGATCTTTTAGTTCAGTTATCTGATCATTATATTTTTTTGTGATCTGATACCTTGATGGAACTTTACCTAAATGAAGCGTGCCCTTGTGCATTGCTTTCACTAGGCTCTCTAAGCCAAATCCAAAAACTGTATAACACTGACTGCAGCCAAATCTTCCAGTTTTCTTGAATTCAGCGTGACTGAAACCACAAGATTCACATTTAAGAGTATCCGCAGAAACATTTGTTTTCTCATCAGAATCAATCCCCAACAAAGCATCTGCAAGAGCAAAGCCAGTCGGATCAGTGACTCCTTTCTGTTTCGCACATTCCTCACAAAGGTTCACTTTTTGCATTTTACCTTTAACAATCTGCGTCAAGTAAACCGTGGCATCATTCTCCTGACAAACATCGCAATTCATTAATTTAATACTACTCGCCTATATAGATCGCTCAATGGGAGAATACAGATTTTTGAGATATTTATTTTTGTACACTTATCCTGATTTATCAAAAATATTCACTTTTCTGACCTTGCTAAAAGACCCCCTAAAAAAGTATGCCTATTTTAGAAACGTTATGCAATTGGCGTTCCTTCTTGAGAAACGCGATCCCGAAAACGAGAAATGAATCTACTGGTGACCGGACCAGGGTTACCGTCTCCGATGGGGCGACGGTCCAAGTTCACTGCAGCGATGACTTCTGCAGCCGTTCCCGTTAAAAAACATTCATCCGCTGCGTAAATATCATAACGAGTCATCTGAGCCTCCTTCAATTCAATACCAAATTCATCAGCAATTTCAAAAATCACCTCTCGTGTAATTCCCGGCAATGCTCCAGATGATGCTGGTGGTGTCTTCATCTTTTCATCCTTAATAACAAAGATGTTATCGCCAGTGCACTCAGCAATGAATCCTTGCTCATTAAGCATTAAGCCTTCCTCAGCGTCTCCAAATATCGCTTCGACCTTAGCCATTACATTATTCAAATAATTCAATGATTTTACACAAGGACTAAGAGCAGCAGGAGCTGTGCGTCGTGTAGAACACGTGATTAGCTTTAGCCCTTCCTTATATTTTTCTTCAGGATATAAAGAAATGGTATCAGCAATAATAATAATTGTCGCCTTCTCGCATCCGAACGGACTCAGTCCAAGAGTTCCTATACCTCTTGTCACCAATAGTCGGACATAGCCGTCTTGTAACTCATTTTTGCGTATAGCTTCAAGTACAGCCCCTTCCAATTCATCATGAGTCATTCCTATATCGAGAAGGATAGCTTTGGCCGAAACGAATAATCTATCTATGTGTTCTGAAAGTCTGAAAACCCTGCCATTATAAAAACGAATCCCTTCAAAAATTCCATCACCATAGAGAAGACCGTGATCGAACACCGAAATCTTGGCATCTTCCTTTTCAAAATATTCTCCATCGATATAAATTTGCATATAATCTCCTCAGGTAATTTATAGCCTAAGCTATTATTCGGCCATCAGCGAGCGTCAATTGTCGATCACCAAGAGAGGCTAATTTAGAATCATGCGTGACAACAATCAAAGTTTTCTCCTTTATCGTTACTAAATGCATAAGTGTTTCCATTAATTCTCCACCCGTTGAAGAATCCAAGTTACCAGTGGGCTCATCCGCAAATAATATTTGAGGGTCATTGATAAGAGAACGAGCAATAGCAACTCTTTGCTGCTCACCACCTGAAAGTTCGGACGGACGATGATTTAAACGATCACTTAGTCCGACCTGCTCCAAAAGATCTTCTGCAGCTGAATTATCAACCGAAAATCTCCCAGATCCCTTTATCAATGCTGGTAAACATACATTCTCAAGAGCGGTCAAATCTGGTAGCAAAAAATAATTCTGAAAAACGTAACCGATCTTTTCATTACGAAATTTTGTCTGTTGTTTTGCAGAAAGAGAGTAGAGCGATTGTCCATTAATCTCTACCGACCCTGAATCAGGCCGCTCTAAACCAGCCAAAGTATAAAGCAATGTACTCTTCCCCGCACCTGAAGCTCCACAGAGGAACAGCCGCTCTGACCGGCCAATTTCCAAATCCATTCCCCTTAGCACCTCAATGGTTGAAGAGCCCATAAGAAAACTACGTACCAGCGAAATGGCACGGAGCACAATTCTTGGTCTGTCAACAGTATGCCCTGAGTCTATTAGTCCCACGCTTGCACTGAAACTCAGGCAGTGTGAATGGTCAAGGAAGGGCTATTATTTCCTGCCAGCTTTGCGCTTGGCCTTAATTGCCAGATCAAGTGCTTTTTTATCCCCACTCTTAGCAACTGAGAACTTAGCAGTCTTACGTTTAGTGCCTTCAGACCAAGCCGCTTGCCAATAAGCATAGGCCTTTCCAGCAGCACTTTTCGAAACTACATGAGTTACTCCAGTGACACCACTTTGTTTGATTCTCTTGCGGCGCGAAACGGCAGCTAACTGCCGAGCTTTTGGGAGTTTACTGAAGATCTTGTCGCGGTAAGATTTGGCCATTTTCTGGGCCTTCGCCTTACCTCCACATGATTTATCTGGGAAAAATTTCTGAGAAGTCTTTCCCTTATTGGTTATCCTTACATAGAACCCATGGTTCTTTTTTTCAGGCTGATCAATTCGGCTAATTCCGTAGTTTGGTTTAATATCCGGCATAGTGCCAGTGTGGGGTTATATTGTTATATTATAGCTAAGCTTTCTTCTTTATGCTTAAAGACAACTAGCTGTGGGGTTGAAGGCATTAAGGCCATCTTTACTGCTCTAAATTTAATGTGGATTATAGAGCAGGGGAATTATTCACTTCTTTCCCTTGATTTTCAAGTATTTACGAAAAAAATGAAGAGTTATTAATTAACGCTTAATAATTCTCAAAATTATACAAAAGAGCGAAGGGCTCCATACACTCCAATCCCAACCGAAGTGGCCAAATTTAGACTCCTTGCCCCTTTGGCCATTGGTATTCTTAGACAATTTGATTTATTTTTCTCTAGCAGAGTCTCCGACAATCCTTTCGTCTCACGCCCAAAAACAAGATAGTCTCCAGGGCTAAATTTGACCTCCCAAAAGGAACTGACCGCTTTGGTAGTAAAGAACCAAAACAAAGACTCATCCTTTGCTTCAGATCTCAAGACTTCAAATGATGGCCAAACCTTAACATCTAATTGATTCCAGTAATCCATTCCTGCCCGACGCAATTGCTTATCATCCAAATTAAATCCGAGAGGCTCAACTAAATGCAACTGAGAAGAAGTTGCCATACATAACCGACCAACGTTACCAGTATTAGGAGGTATTTCAGGCTCTACTAGAACCACATTTAATAATGGCTCTGAAGAGGAATCTAATTGCAAATCGAGAAAATGCTTAGCTACTAAGATAGAAAATTATGCTTCTACAGCTACAGGATCAACGTTGACCCTTCTTCCGCCTTGATCAAATCTGACATTACCTTCGACCAAAGAAAAAATTGTATAGTCTCTCCCTAATCCAACATTATTACCAGGTCTCCATTTGGTACCAGACTGTCGAAGAATAATATTACCAGGGATGACATGTTCTCCTCCAAACTTTTTTACGCCCCGACGCTTAGAATTACTGTCGCGACCATTCTTAACACTTCCTTGACCTTTCTTATGTGCCATATTTTTAAATTAGCTAAAATTGTTAATTAACCGTTCAATCGGATTCAAATTTTAAGCGCTTATACTTTTAATTGTCAGGCGCGTTAGATGTTGCCTATGGCCCTTCGTTTTATGATAGCCTTTGCGACGTTTAAACTTAAAGGCAGTAACTTTATTTGCTCGAAACTGATCCACTACTTCAGCCGTTACGCTGGCACCATCGAGGATCGGGCTTCCTACTTTCACATCGTCTCCATCTGAATATAGCAATACATTTTCAAAAGTAGCAGAATCACCTACTTCCAAATCAAGTTTCTCAACATCTATATTGTCTCCTTGAGAAACCTTATACTGTTTACCACCAGTCTTAATAATTGCGTATGCCATGATTTTTACATGCTTCAAGAGGAAGCAACAGGAC
>SHBV01000058.1 GCA_004211885.1 Verrucomicrobiaceae bacterium | reverse complement strand
TCAAGCACCCGGAAATCATTAATCACATCGTTATAAATAACGAGGATATCCAAATAGAAACAACGAATCAGATAGACACCGTCAATACTAATAATGACGATCCCGAACTTAAGGCCGCAAACATTCTCGTTAGTCTAGATCGCATTAAGGACAAGCATATCCCCACCAGTTTGGATACGGCTCTAGAATTTTCTAGCAAAAATGAACGACTAAAACTCACCAACTCAGCACTAAAACAACTGAAGGAATGGCTAGATCTATTACAGGATAATCTTATTGAAAATTTACCTGGTATTTTACAATCAATATACTCTGAGAGGGAATTTAATCCCGAAGAAGACAAAGGATTTAGTCATACCGCTGAATGTCTCAATTCCATTCTGGATGAGATTAGTTCGAGTCCGTTACAATCAATGGACGGTAGCGAACAATTGAATTTTATCCTCAGCGCTTTGAAAAATGAGGGAATCCCCGAAAAAAGAGAGCCTAATTCGCTGGACATTCAGGGCTGGCTCGAAGTTCTCTGGGAGGACAGTCCTCATTTAATTATAACAGGAATGAATGAAGGCTCTGTTCCTGATCGAATCGCCGGAGACATTTTCCTTCCGGACAGTCTAAGATCCAAGCTCGGCCTAAGAAATAATGAATCCATCCTAGCGAGGGACAATTATATTTTTAACGCGACCCTCAATTGGAGAAATTCCTGCGGAAGAGTCGATATCATTCTAGGAAAGGAATCGCTGGAAGGGAACCCTCTAAAACCCTCAAGATTACTTTTCCAATGCAATGACAGTGAATTAGCGGACAGGGCACTGAGTCTTTGTTCAAGAATCAATTCATCGGAAATTATCCACCCATGGACTTCAGCATGGAAACTCCAACCAGAGAAAATCGACAAGGATGCGAAAATTTTTGAGGAAATATCAGTGACTCAATTCAGCGATTATCTTTCCTGCCCATTCCGTTTCTATCTCCAAAATTTGATGGGCATGAATGATAATCGGCCCGTTGAAATGGAAATGGATGCAATGCAATTCGGTACATTTGTTCATCAGGTACTTGATGATTTCGGAGCAAATGATGGAATCAGGGACAGTCAGGATGAATCGGAAATTTATGAATTCTTAGAAGAACGAATCAATTCCAAAGCAACCTACGAATTCGGAACAAAGCGCACTGTCCCATTATCATTCCAGATCAACTCAATGAAGGAACGGCTCAAATGGTTCTCTACCATTCAGGCCAATGAAAGGTCCCTCGGATGGAAAATCATTCATTCAGAATTTAAAATTCACATAAACAATGAAATCAAAATCGGCAATTTGAAACTTAAGGGTACAATTGATCGGATAGAACAGAACGAAAATGATGGGGCCTTGAGAATCCTTGATTACAAGACCTCGGCAAAAGCAATAAACCCAGACAGGGCCCACCTCAAAAACATCACTCAATCCTCCTCAGATTCTATCCCGGATTGGCACACATATATTAGCAATAAAAAACGCCAAAAATGGATCAATCTCCAGATACCTCTTTACGTGCACGCAGCGAAATTGATCTTTGAGAAAGAAAGCATAGGATCCGGATATTTTAATCTGGGCAACACCCAAAGCTCAATGAAAATTGAAATGTGGGATGACTTGAAAGAGGACCTCATGGAAAGTTCCATCACCTGCGCAGAGAACGTTTCAAAAGAGATCAGCGATTGCAATTTCTGGCCCCCGTCTGATTCCCCTAAATATGATAATTACTCGGAAATAATTTTTGGTGACTGTGATTCAAGTTTTGATCCCGGCGAAATTCTACAGAAATAAATATGAACCCTCCAGTCACATTTATTAACGAAATCATCCCCGCATCGGCAGGCACGGGAAAGACCTTTAAACTGACAGATAAATTCATTAGCTTAATGAATGAGGGAGTGAATCCCGAGAACATAGTCGCTCTTACCTTCACAAAGAAAGCGTCAGGAGAATTTTTTGAGGGAATCCTCGAGAAATTGGCCAGAAGTTCAAAGCACTTTGACGGTCCCGAGTCGATAAGCAACATCACTGCAGTTCCTGAACTCGACAGCGAAAAAGCCATCAAATTACTTCGAATTTTTATTAATGCGATGCCGTCGCTTGAAATGGGGACCCTGGATAGTTTTTTATACAAAATGATAAATAATATTCCTTTTGAAATGGGAATAGCGGGTGAATTTGAAATCCTTACGGACCACGAAACTTTGGTCGCAAGGGAAAGCGTATTAAGAAAAGTTTTTGATGGGAAATCCTCATCAAATGAAATTTTCCTGAAAGCATTAAAATATTCCTCCTTCGGCAAGGAGGAATCCAGAGTGCAGTCCCGACTCAATGAATTCATTGATAAAATGCATAGCAAATTTATTTACAATCCAGAACCGGAGCTCTGGGGCAACAAATCATCCATATGGCCTGACGAATTTCAATGGAACGTCCTTGAAGAGAACATATTGAAAGAGAAAATAAAAAGACTCCTGAAGCTAAATGAAAAAATGGAGATCAGAGACAAAGTCTCCACAAAATTAGAGTCATTCCTTTCGTGGGTAATTGAAACCAGAACCGGCAATCCTGTGCCAAAGGATTACGAGACAGTTTACAATAATTTTCTCAAAAACTTCAATGCCATACAGTCAGGAAATGCCCGAGTCAATGTTGCCGGTTGTGCATACGAAATATCCGGCGAACAGGCTGAACTTTTTCTGGATGTTATTTCTCATTTGGTCGGGATAACATTGCAAACTCAGTCAATGAGGACACTTGGCCTATGCGAAGTGCTTCAATCATACGAAGATGAATATGGCAAAAATGTCAGACAAAAAGGACGATTGACCTTTTCTGACTTTCCATACTTTCTGTCTAAGAAGAACAAGTTAAACTCTGGACTGATTGACTTACTGGAATACAGAATGGACGCCAAATACGATCACTGGCTCCTTGACGAATTTCAGGACACGAGCCGCGAACAATGGAATGCCATCGAAAATCTTATCGATGAATGCGCAATGGACCCTGGAGCCGGAAGGAGTTCATTCATCGTTGGAGACATTAAACAATCCATCTATGCTTGGCGAGGCGGAGACTCTAGAATTTTCAATGAGCAGAAACGTAAGTATAAGAATCTCGGGCCCGAGCGTTTCAGGGAAACTAATCTGGACGAATCACGACGGTCCTCTGAACCTGTCATCACAACAGTAAACTCAATATTTGGGAGTAAGGATGAAATACAGAGACTGTTCCCCTCAATTGAGGGACGGTGGGAATTTAAGGAACATACGACAGTTCATAAAGACAGGCCCGGTTTCACTTCATGGATATCCGCAGAGAAAGCTCCCAGATGGAAGGAGCTTGATGCGAAACTTGAACTGATCGCAGAAGTAATCAGAAAAATAAACCCCTCGGGAAATAAACTCAGTGTCGGAATCCTCGTCCAGCAAAATAAAACCGGTAACCTCATAACAAAATATTTAAGAGAGCATACAAATTTAAAAGTGACCAACGATGCGAAAATTTGTATTGCCAAGGACAATGCGGTCGGGATTGCCCTACTTTCAATCTTCCGGTTCTCTTCACACCCCGGAGACAAGTTCTCATCGGGTCACATAATGATGTCACCATTCAGAAAAATAGTGGAAGACAAGTTTTCGGACATTGAAAGGTTTGGACATTTCATTCGTTCATCAGTTTGGAAGAATCAATTCACGGAAACTGTCAGAGAATTGGTTTCCTACATTGATTTTGATGATTTTAATTCAATGAGGGTAAATCAGTTACTGAAAGCAGCGGCAATATTCGACAATCGTGGAAGTCGATCCATTGACGAATTTGTGCGGTTCATGGAAAACTTCACACTTCGTGAAACAGGTGAACCGGGATCGGTCCAAGTCATGACCATTCATCAATCAAAGGGACTCACCTTCGATTCCGTTATATTACCGGAACTTGGAGGCAATACATTTTTAAGTACGGACCTTGGAACTGAGATAAAATACAATGAAAATCATGAACCTCAGTGGATACTGTCAATGCCTAACAAAGGTATAGTAGAGGCGGACAACCAATTAAATCAATATAACACCGAAAAAGTCGCCAATGCTACTTACGAACAAATCTGCAAATTTTATGTGGCTTTGACTAGAGCAAAATACGCAAATTACCTCATCACTGAAGAGTCTGAAATTGGGAAATCAACGCGTGATAATTTTGTAGGCCTTATTTCAAAAACGATTAAACCAGAGGATCTCAATAACGGCACACTCTATTCATGTGGAGATCCCGAATGGTACGAAAAGATTGTACAAGAAGAGGAAATTCCACCTATCCAGAAAAAATCCCTTCCATTACCTTCAGAAAATTTACGCAGAGAAAAAAACACTCAATCAGCAACTGAAGAGGTTTCTGAAAAATTAACCTCAAAAGATATATTCAAACCAAGATCTGAAGAGGAGGCGAATTAGGACAGAACCTATTAAATCACTACCATAATCAACCCTCGTCCCAACTCCCTTTTCTGCCTTGTTCCTTGGCACTAGTCATTAAGACCCAGACCAGAATATAGCGTGGCCATTCTCCTCGAATGCTCATCATAGGCAGCCTCAAAAAGTTGCGTAGCTTTCTCCTCACCAACGATGGCTCCGGACGTTAAAACTTTTGGAGCTTTACCTGCTTCAGTTAATAACCTGGCAATCTCAGCCTTAAGCGCATTAATTATAATGCATCCTCCTACCGTTGATCCTGGTGAGACGGGCGTTTCGAGCCCTTCGACTCTTATCATTGAATCTCCCAGAGGCGCGCCTGTGTCCAGTACAGCATCAGAAAAATCGGGCAGCTTTTTATCATCTTCCCTCTTACTCTTACTCCCCTCACAATGTTTCAGACTGACAATTCCAGCGACCCAAACCCCAGACCTCTGAAACTCTTCAGCAATCTCAACCGGGACGATGTTACAACCTCCTGAAGAGACTACCAGAGCGGAATCTTCTGAACTGATATCAAAATTACGTAAGATACGTGACGCGAAACCACTGACGTTTTCTAAGTACATGGCCTGACGCTGACCATTGGATCCGGACACCTGGTTATGAAAAGTGAGGGACAACTCGACGATCGGATTAAATCCAGGAAAAGATCCGTACCGAGGCCACATCTCCTCAACCATTATCCTAGAATGTCCTGATCCAAAAAGGTGAACGACTCTTCCATTGAGAATGGAATTAGCGAACCTCTCAGCTATTTCTTGAATTTGCTTTTCTTGTGCGGATACACTTTCAATTATCTCACGGCACGAACGTATATAATCTTCCGTTAAACTCATCTCTTATCTCTTAGCCCCTTAATAAGGCATTGTAAACCGCGCCATAGGTTCCCGCCCAATAACCTAGCTCTGCTGGCACTATGGTCACAACTTTCCCGTCCGGCTGCCACTCCCGTTCGCGGACTAATTTTTCCAGAGGACCAAATAAATGCTCTCCTGCCTTTGCAATGCCTCCACCTATCACTATGCGTTCCGGATCAATGACGTTCACTAGCGATACTAACGCAGCGGCAAGAGCCCTCAATGATCGTAACCAAATCTCCTTAGCGCCTTCATCCCCATCAGCGTACGCAGCCACCAATTCATGAGTCGTTGAGAACCTTCCCTCTGACCTTTCAACAATCGTGGCATTGCCTATCGCGTCCTCAATGCTCCCAGGAGTAGAGCAGATGTCCGGCTCTCCTTCAAAATCGACAGTCATATGCCCTAAATGCCCTGCCCTACCAATACTTCCTTTTAAGAGTTTACCTCCACTAAGTATAGCGCCTCCGACTCCAGTTCCCAGGGTCAGCATAATGACATCATCCATGCACCTCGCTGAGCCTTGCCACACTTCACCAAGGAGCGCAGCATGCGCATCATTAATTACCTGAACTTCTATGTCCATGTTCAGGGCAGTGGTCCAATCCAGACCCTCTAATCCATCAAGCCTTCCCGGCATGTATCCGATGGCTCTTTCATTTTTTTGTACAAGCCCAGGAGCAGAAACTCCAATGACTGATGATTCCTGTCTCAAATCACTTAATAAATCTGAAACTAGCCCCTTCACTGATCCAACAAAAGCAGGAACACCACCAGTGAACGCTCCGTCCTGCGTCGGAGCCGTTTCCTTGCTCATCATTTTTCCACTGACAAGATCAAATGAAGCTGCCTTAATTTCAGTTCCGCCTATATCAATTCCAATTCCAATCTTATCCATATCAAATGTATTATTTATACTATTCAACGGATCTCAATTATAATTAACCAGTCTTGCAGTATTATGACAATTGACTAAAAATAGAACTGAATAAAATTTCCGCGCCCAATGAATTTCCTTAGATTCCTATTATTTCTACTTCTAACCGAAGGTTATCTTTTGGGTTCGGATAAAATTCTTTTTAATAGGGACATCAGGCCAATTCTTTCGGATCATTGTTTCTCTTGCCACGGGCCTGATAAAAGAGCCAGGAAAGCTGACCTGAGACTGGACACTTACGAAGGAGCAATTCGCGATCTGGGCGGCTACTCAGCAATAGTACCAGGAGATCCGGAAAAGAGTGAACTTCTACTACGAACAATTCATTCAGACCCGGAAGAGCTCATGCCTCCTCCTAAGTCAAAAATACCTAAACTTGATTCTGAAAAAATCAGGTTACTCACTCAATGGATAAAAGAAGGAGCAAAATATCAAAGGCACTGGGCCTTCACCCCTATCACTGACCCGAAAAGAAACAGCAAAGAGCACCTCATAGATCATTTCATTTCAAAGCGTCTAAAAAAAGAAGGTATGGCTCTCTCCGAAAGAGCTGATCCGTACACACTCATTCGTCGGCTATATCTTGACCTGACTGGCCTACTACCATCGCCTGAGGAAGTCTCAGCCTTTGTCAATGATCCGTCAGAAAAAGCTTACAGAAATCTAGTCGATGATCTCCTTAAGAGCCCACATTATGGCGAAAGGTGGGGACGTCATTGGCTAGACCAGGCCCGTTACGCAGATTCTCATGGATACACTAGTGACAGTGAACGGCAAATGTGGCCATACAGGGACTGGGTAATTGATGCGCTCAATAAAGACATGAGTTTTGATCAGTTCACTATCGAGCAAATCGCCGGAGATCTATTACCTGACGCAACGAAAAGTCAGATCGCCGCGACTGCCTTTCACCGAAACACACTAATTAGTCAGGAAGGGGGCTCTGACCCGGAACAGTTCCGAGTAGAGGCCACGATGGACAGAGTCAACACTACCGGAGCAGTGTGGCTAGGACTTAGTGTTGGATGCGCTCAGTGCCATGATCATAAATTTGATCCCATAAGCCAGCGTGAATATTACGAGATGTACGCGTTCTTTAATTCTGCTGAAGATAAAAATAATACCGGTCCAACGATACCAGTCATTGAAGGAGAACTCATTAATTCCCCAGAGAAAAATGAAAAAAACAAGGCCAACTTAATGGTCATGCGTGACATGAAAGATCCTCGTGAAACTTTCTTACTCGCGAGAGGAGACTTTACTACACCTGACAAAAAAACCGGTCAGCTCAATCCTAGTTTTATTTCAGCCATCACTCCCGATCTTGAACAGAAAGAAGGAAAAAGATCTCGACTCGATCTGGCTAAGTGGCTCGTGAACCCAAAGAATCCACTAACTTCAAGAGTCACAGTTAACAGAACATGGATGCGCTATTTCGGTAAAGGCATTGTAGAAACTGAAGAAGATTTCGGGACCAGGGGCACGTTACCGAGCCATCCGGATCTACTGGAATCTATGAGTAGCTATTTTATCGACTCAGGCTGGTCCATGAAAAAACTGCACAAGCTCATCGTGACCAGTAAGACCTACACACAATCCTCAAAGGTGAGTCCGCAATCTCTAAAAGCAGATTCTGGAAACTATTTGCTCTCCAGACAATCCAGAATCAGACTCGATGCTGAAATTATTCGGGATGCCGCGCTCTCCGCTAGCGGGTTACTTTCAAGGAAAATCGGTGGGCCAGGCATCAGGCCTCCTCAGCCCAGTGGAATATATGCCTTTACCCAGAACAAGAAAAAATGGAACACAACGACTGGCCCTGACCGTTATCGCAGAGGCATGTATATAGTTTTCTTTAGGAGTGCCCCTTACCCATTATTCGGCACCTTTGATGTTCCTGACTTTCAAACCACTTGTACTCGAAGAGCCAGATCCAATACACCTTTGCAAGCACTTAACATTTCCAACGATCCGGCCTTCATGGAATTTGCTCAGGGCCTAGCACTAAGGGCCATTCAAACTATACCTGGGGAAGCTGAAACTACCCTCGATGAAAGAATCAGACTCGCATTCAAACTCGCATTGAGCCGCTCCCCCAATGACAGGGAATTTGAAACGTTGAAAAACTATGCGATTGAATTCGCAAAAGACATATCCGCCAAAGGTGACGGTGAAGACGCTAAATCCCTAATCAATGAAGCCATTGTCAAAAGCGCAATCTCATTGGATCAGGGTGCTGCGCTAGTAGCAGTATCAAGAGCCATTCTAAATACTGACAACTTTATAACCCGAGAATAGTGATGAATTATCTTAAAGAACAAACAAGAAAACAATTCTTTGGGAACTGCGGAGTCGGTCTAGGAACTCTGGCATTGAATCAACTCTTGGGAACGTACTCTCAAGCAAAACACATTCCGAAGATTGACCCCAGCAACCCAATGTCTTCGAGGAAGGCTCCTCTTAAAGCAAAGGCAAAGAACGTCATCTACTTATTCATGGCTGGTGCCCCGAGTCAGCTCGAACTCTTCGAGCACAAGCCAAAGCTCAATGAACTGAACGGAAAGGCCCCTCCACCGAGTCTTCTCGAAGGGAGACGCTTCGCCTTCCTAAAAGGCAACGAAAAGCTTCTCGGGTCCACTAGAAAATTTCAGCGCCACGGACAATGCGGAATGACTATTGGCGAGACTATGCCTCACATGAGTAAAATTGTTGATGAAGTCACATGGCTAAGAGGAATGACCACTGACGTATTTAATCATGGCCCAGCCAAGCTATTCATGAATACCGGATTTCAGGCCCCGGGACGACCAAGCATGGGATCCTGGGTCACGTACGGGCTCGGTAGCGAATCGAGCAATCTCCCAGGCTTCGTCGTACTGCAAAGCGGGCCAAGGGGCCCTCGAGCCGGCAATTCATTATGGGCCAGCGGTTTTCTTCCAACATCATTCCAGGGCGTTCCTTTTCGAGGAAAAGGTGATCCCATACTTTACTTAAAGAGTCCTGAGGGCATGCGACGAAACAGAGAACGAAAGTTTTATGATACAATCCGTGATCTTAATAAAATTAGACTGGAAGATGTTGGAGATCCGGAAATTCTCACCAGAATCAACTCTTATGAAATGGCATACCAGATGCAAAGTAGCGCACCTGAACTTATGGACCTCTCAAAGGAATCCGAAAAAACAATGGAACTTTACGGCGCCAAAAAGGGAGAAGCTTCGTTCGCAAACAATTGCATACTTGCTAGAAGGCTCATTGAAAGAGGGACAAGATTTGTGCAACTCTATCATTCCAATTGGGACTCTCATGGCGGACCAGGTGAAACGCTTGATAAGGACTTTGAGAAAGTATGTAAGGATGTCGATCAGGCGAGCGCTGCATTGATATTTGATTTAAAGCAAAGAGGACTACTCGAGGACACTCTAGTTGTATGGGGCGGAGAATTCGGAAGAACACCCATGGGTGAATCAAGAAAAACCACAGGCAGAGATCACCACATTGATGCCTT
The DNA here is from genome assembly GCA_004211885.1 of Verrucomicrobiaceae bacterium. Taxonomy (GTDB): domain Bacteria; phylum Verrucomicrobiota; class Verrucomicrobiia; order Verrucomicrobiales; family DEV007; genus EC70. Next base: position 9,380 of record SHBV01000058.1, on the reverse strand, counting down.
TACGATGTGGATGGCCGGTGCTGGTGTGAAGAAAGGCTACATACACGGCAAGACGGACGAGCTTGGCTTCGGAATCATTGATGGGAAAGTTCATGTCCATGACCTTCATGCAACTATACTTCATTTGCTCGGTTTTGATCATGAACAATTGACGTATAGATTTCAGGGCCGAGAATTCAGACTGACTGATGTTCATGGAAACATCGTTAGAGAGATACTGACTTAGATTACTCTTTAAAGATTATCTGGAAAGAGCGCTCAGTAACTTCAATAATGAAAGATAAGCCAAGGATAGCCGTGACTATGGGCGACCCGTCAGGGATCGGCCCAGAAATATGTGTACGACTACTCAATGAAATAGACCTCTTAAAAGAATGCACACCCATTATTTTCGGTGATTCGAGAATAATGAAATTGTCCGCACAGAAAATTGGACTCAACCTTCCGAAAAGCATCATCAAATTTAATGACTGGGAAAAACACAAAACCCCTATCAAAGAACCTAGCATTTTGGACATTGACTCAATCAATGTTGAAAACCTAAAGGAGGGAGAAGTTTCAAAAGAATCAGGGAAAGCTTCTTGGGATTATCTGGATAAAGCAATCAAATCAGTCATTGATAAAAACATGGATGCAATCACGACTGGTCCAATAAATAAAGATGCTCTACACCAAGCAGGTCATGATTATCCGGGACATACAGAAATTCTTGCAGAAAAGACCGGATCGTCTCGGTACTGCATGATGCAAAACTCAAAAGAAATTACAGCGACATTTGTGACGTGCCACTTAGGTCTCCGGGAAGCCTGCTCAAGCATAACTACCGAAAGGATTATTGATGTCATTAATCTAACTGCTGACGCCTTAAATGATTTACAATGTCCAGAATCCAAAAAGATCCTCGTTTGTGGACTCAATCCTCATAGCGGTGAGGGTGGACTCTTTGGATCTAACGAGGAAGAAAAAATTATTAAGCCGGCAATTGAAGCCACAGCCTCTAATGGAATTGATGTGACGGGGCCTATCGTTCCGGACACGGCTTTCATTCCGGAAAAAAGAAAAAATACAGGGGCCTATGTTTGCATGTATCATGATCAAGGGCACATCCCGTTGAAAGCTCTTGCTTTCGATAATGCGGTAAATATTACCTTAGGGTTACCAATAATAAGAACCTCAGTTGACCACGGAACCGCCTTTGATATTGCCTGGAAAGGAATTGCAAATCATTCCAGCCTTCTAAGGGCGACTCAAATTGCTACTGATCTAGTAAATAGAAAAAATTACGGATCTGAGGTTGTTTGATCAGGTTTTTTGCATATATGTAAGTTAATGAACCGCTACTCATTAATTACTACAATATTGTTGTTTCCTGTCTTAGAGGTCATCTCATCAGCTGCCGATTTTAAAGCAGATGTTTTACCAATGCTCGAAAAGAAATGTATGTCTTGTCACAGAGAGCCTTATAAAACATCCTCAGGAAGGACTAAAAAACCTAAAGGAAAACTCATCCTCAGTACTCCTGAAGGAATCAAAGATGGAGGAAGCGAAGGCGATGCTGTTGTTGCAAAGGATTCCGCAAAAAGCCTCATCTACACGAGAGTCACTTTAGATAAAACTCATGACGACTTCATGCCACCTGAAGGCAAAGCGGACCCTCTCACTGCAGATGAATTAAAAGCTCTGAAAGAGTGGATCGATGGCGGTGCAGAAACGGGCGACTGGAAAGGGACAAAATTTGATGCAGAAGGCAAAAAGATATAAGGTTTACCTTTAGTTGCTTTTAATAAATTATTGCAAAAAATCCTCTATTGCTATCAGCAATAGAGGATTTTTTATTTCAGCGCAAAGTAGACAAGCCCGTGTTCTTTAATATAATATCTTTAAGTTAATGATTACGATTTCGGATTCCTCTCCCACTCATAACTGTTCAGGTTTCATGAGGAGAGACTTTCTCCGAATCGGGTCACTTGGATTAGCGGGCCTTTCATTGCCGGAAATGCTCAGCGCTCGCGACGACTCTTCTTCACTCTTAAGCAAAGCGATGCGCGGTAGATCTGTCGTGTTTCTGTTCCTGAACGGGGGGCCTTCGCATATAGAATCTTTCGATCCTAAAATGGATGCTCCATCCGAAATACGTTCAATCTTTGGTGAAGTAAAAACGAAGCACCCTGGGATCACATTTGGATCACACTTCCCGCAACTCGCTGCCCGGGCAGACAAGTTCTCAATTGTGCGCTCTTACGGCTCTGGAAATGCTGAGCACACTTACCAGAAAGTAGCCAGCGGAAATAATAAAACGAAAGCTACTATGGGATCAATATATTCCCGTGTAGCAGGAACAAATGACCCAGAAATGGGCATGCCTAATAATGTTGTTATACTTCCCGAGTCAGTTGATCAAAAATTAAAATTGGGCAAGAACTTTGAATCCAATGCCCTACCAACATTAACATCACCAGGCAATCTAGGCACATCCCACGCTGCCTTTGATCCACAAGGAGGAGGCGAACTGAAAAATAATATGGAGTTGAAGCTTCCAGCCCAAAGGTTCGGTGATAGGAAAAATTTATTGGAGCAACTCGATGCACTCAAAAAACGCGCCGACAATGGTCTAATGGGAAATATGAGCCATTATCAGGAACAGGCCTTTGACATTGTGACGGGCGGCGTCGCTGGAGCATTTGATCTCTCCAAAGAAGACCCACGCACGATTGATAGATATGACACCAGTAAATTATTTAACATCCAAGAAGCGACACGATGGGGCGACATGAAAAGATCCTCTAATTTGCTTGGGAAACAAATGTTGCTTGCGAGGCGACTCTGCGAAGCAGGTTGTGGTTTTATCACTGTAAGTGATTGCGGATGGGACCATCACAGCAATAACAATAGCCCTAAAGGATTGGGCGGGTTTAGCATACTAGCTCCACAAGTTGATCATGCAGTCTCCGCTTTCATTGATGATGTAAAGGCTCGAGGACTCGAAGATAAAATCTTACTCGTTGTGACAGGAGAAATGGGGCGAACTCCAAGAATTAACAAAAACGGAGGAAGAGACCACTATGGAGAACTAACTCCCCTGCTCTTTTTTGGCGGAGGACTCAAAATGGGCCAAGTCATCGGCAAGTCTGATGATCATGCAACAAAAGCAACGACGACCCCTTATCGACCTCAGCACATGATGGCAACCATTATGCATTCACTCTTTGATCTGGGACAGGTAAGGTTAATACAGAGCCTCCCGAATGAGCTTAAAAACGCGATGACTGAATGCGATCCGATCAGAGAACTAATCTAAAGTTCAAACAACCCTTAATTCTTCTTTTCAATCTTACGCTTATCACTTTTCAGATAAGATCTGACTAATTGTCTTCACTATCATTTAGTCTATATAATACAAAATAAATTGATTATATCTCATTCAACTTCACGGACCCTGAAGAACACTGATTTTTTATTTTCAGGAAGCGCCTCTGACAATGTTTCCTGATAAGTCGTTAATTCTCCATCCGAAACAATCTCATCATTAAGTTCTAGCCAAGTCAGGAGATCAAAAGAGAAATCCAAAGCATAATTCTTTCCTGGATTGGAGTTCCAACTGACCGAAAGGTTACTGTCGGCTAGGCTATAACTGATCTCAATAATTTCCAGCGCTGCATTTAATACTGATGATCCGACCTGAAAATTATCGCTCCACAAACGGTCCGAACCAGCGCCGCCGATTCCAATAAAGCTATTGTTAAGAATTCCCGCATAAGCCCCACCATGGATCACCTTAAGATCAATGACACCCTTCGATTGCTCATTCACAAAGGGCTCAATGGTTTCATTGTCAACATCAACAAGAAGCGCGTAGTTATTCCAGCCAGTATTAATGGCTCCATTACGAACGGCTATGTCTGAATTAAGACCGGTATCTTTTTCTCCTATCGTGGAATTGTAGATTCCAATTTCAAACCAAGGAGAAGTTCCAGTTTGCCTGAAGAATACATTTAAATTATCCGCTCCCCCAATGGTATTAGGAGTTCCACCGATGGTGAAATCGACTCTGTCAGGGAGCTGTACAAAATCGCTCTGAATAACAAAATTGTTGCGAATGCCGTAGGGAATACTCCAATCTCCTCCGCCTCCTCGCTGAGTCATCCCGGAATCGCTTCCGGATCCATTACCGCCAAAGTAACCAAACCCACCTGGATTGACCGCAGCGTCCGTGGCAATAGACCAAGCATTGAAAGGCCAGGATACGGCAGGGTTCCCATAACTGTTTTCGATAACCTCAACACCAGCCGGGAGGGGAAATGCCTGCGGAGCATAAGCTTTACGGGAGTCACTCAGTGCATTTTCTCCAATCGTAAAACTGTCACTATAATCAAGCTCACCAATCAACGTCGAGTCCCCGACCGCAATTCCCCCACCATCTGCAGGGGGCTCAGGAGGTTCAGGAGGCTCAGGAACCTCAACCGCATTAAAGTGCGCCAAAATTCGTTCATCGGAAAGCGCGTAATTGTATATAGCCACTTCATCAATTAACGCGTCAGGAGCACGCGGCTCACGGCCATCCTGTCCAATATAGATTGGGTTATCGGAATTAATGGGTTGTCCTGAGGTGGGAATCGTCCCGGCACTGACGGTAGTATCTGATAATTCCCCATCAATGTATAAGTAAAGTTCTCCACTAGCCTCATCCCAAGTCGCGACCACGTGATGTAAAGCATTATCCGCAATTCTTGCTACCGAATCAATAGAAGCGAACCCGGAATCAGTTTGCACATGAGGACGAATAAAACCTCCACTCCCGGCGTAAACCATGAGCATAAAATCCATACCACCCTCTCCATCACCTACGAGATTAGTGAACCCCACAGGAAGAGAATTGAATTGAATCCAAAATTCAACAGTGAACCCGCCTCCGTCCATTTTTTCAAAAGGGTCAGTGATGAGCTGCCCATTTTGTAAAAACGAAATGGCCGAATTATCATCATTAAGGAACGGGGATTCTTCCTTATAATTGATTCCATTATTTTCAAACGCACTATAATCATTTTCCGTCGAGTCTCTTGCCGGAGACTGCTCATCATCTAATCGCCAATAGGCGACTGGTTCATCTTTGATAACTTCAGCGGAGTAATCAGCCAATACCACCAGAGAGGATCCAATAAGACTGGTACCAATTATGAGTATCAGATAAAGATCTTTCCCAAACCCCATCCATTTATTAATACTGTAGAAATACCTCTTTTTCATGATCTTGTAGTTTTCCGTTAATCTTCAAATCAATCATAACAATTTGGTTCTGAGAGAACAATGAATTTCCAAATATTGTGAGTTTCTAGCATTCATTTCATAGCAATTTCACCCCTTGAACTGCACTAAATGCCCATGAAATCAACTCTTAAGCATCGGAGTAAATGCTTGGGAACAGGACACCAGACTACCTAGTTATAAGATATTCTGAGAAAGTCACAGAATTTGAATAAATGGCGACCCGTACGGGACTCGAACCCGTGTTGCCGCCGTGAAAGGGCGGAGTCCTAACCACTAGACGAACGGGTCGTTCGTTTGGCGAAATGTGACTTTATCGGTAGAAGACCCATTTGCAAGGGCTAAAAAACAACAAATGAGCCTATCAGGTAATTATTAGCTCAGCGGTACGATCAGACGCACCCTTGTGTAAGGATAAAGCCAAATTAGAATTTTGACTCAGAGATACGCCAATTTCTGGATTTGCTAAAACCTCTGAAATTCTTTCAATTAATTCAAACTCATCTTTAACCTGTATAACTCCACCTTTAGCGTTTAAATCAGAAATTAATGAAGCAAAATTCTGCATGTTTGGACCCACTAGTACGGGATTTTTAGCAAAAATAGCTTCGACTGGATTCTGTCCTCCATTCGCAAGAAAACTTTTGCCTATGATCACGATATCTGATGAATAATACCAAGCATTAAGTTCACCAGTAGTATCAATCACAAGACAATCATAAGAATCCAATGATTCCGTTTCTTGAGATTCTAATTCACTACGCAACACTGGATTTAATCCTTCACTTCGTAGCTCATTAACTAAATCATGTCTGCGTTCAACATGCCGTGGAGCCACTAAATAATAAAGTTCTGGAAATTGATTGCGGAGTTTCAAGTAAACCTTTCCAATTAAAGACTCCTCTCCTGAATGCGTGCTTCCTGCAAGAACCACTTTTTTCTGCTTTCCCATAAAGAGTCTATTTAACAGATCCTTTAGTGAAGCAACACTGGCAGGCTCAGAGATGCCTTCAGAATCAAATTTAATCGAACCCGTAAAAAAAATTTTACTTCTCGATACCCCCAAAGACTCCCAACTCTCTACGTCTGATTGCTGCTGAACACATACTCTACTTAACAGACCAAATATAGGCTTTGTAAGAAAACCGAATCGTTTAAATCTTCTTTTCGACCTCTGTGACAATCTTGCATTAATTAAAGAAACTTCTACGCCACGCCTCACTGCTTTATTTACTAGATTTGGCCACACTTCCGCTTCAGTCAAAATTAAAGATCTTGGAGAAATTAAATCAAACACACGAGTAGAAACAAATAAGAAATCTAAAGGCTGGTATATAACAACTGAAGCCTCTGATCCATCTGCTATGGATGCACCCGTAGGCGTGGTAGTTGACAGAACTATAGGAATGTCAGGATTCATTCGTTTAAAGGAAAGAATCAACTTTTTTGCAATGTTAACTTCTCCAACACTGACTGCATGAATCCAAAGGGGTCGATCCAGACTCAGGAGAATTTGCTTTTTCTTTCTAGAAAAAAAACCAAACCTCTCACCAAATGCATTCCCATAGTTTCCTCTCCTGAAAATCTTTAAAGCATATCCAGGAAGAGCGCCTAAAAAGACAAAAGGAAGTATACAATTATATAACAAAAGGATCGAGAAAAGCCTCATCTCATATATCATTATTGGTTATATTATTATTCCGTCGATATAAGATCAATTGGCTGTCACCATATTTGCGCACAGTTAACAAATCAATCTCCTCATGACAGGGGAAATCAACATCACTTTTGGCAGTTTCAATAACTAAAACACCTCCGGGCAATAGGAGTTTAACTAATGTGTCTGAACTCGCCAATTGCTGGACAATGCCATTCAATTTGTATGGAGGGTCAGCAAAAACTAAATCATATTCACCCCTTGTTTTTCTTAAAAAAAGTTCAAATTCTTCTTTTCTAACAGTTCCTCCTACCAATTTTGCCTTTTCAAGATTAAACAAAATAGCCTCACATGAGTGACGAGACCGATCCACAAACATGCACGACTTAGCACCTCTACTCAGGGCCTCGATTCCTAGAGAGCCTGAACCTGCAAAAAGATCAAGACATGAGGCCTTCAATACTAGTTCGTCTAAAATTGAAAATAAAGCCTCTCTTACGCGATCAGAAGTTGGTCTAACTCCGTTATCTGGCACTCTTAACTGGATTCCTTTAGACATCCCTCCAACGATTCTCATCTGATTATTCTCCAGATCTTTCTGAAATTTCCTTACTATATTTTTCCAGAATTTGTTGCTCTTCGCTTGTCAGACTAGACATCCCATTTTCACTAATCTTCTCCAGCAATGGATTAATTATATCTACAGTAAATTCATCTGACTCGAAAAATTTACCATCGACTTCCGTTACGACCTTAGCTGAAACAACTTTACCTTTTCTCTTGAAATTACGCTTCAATGCTTTCCTCTCCTCTTTCTTCCTCATCTTTTTTAAAAATCCTAATGAAACTTTTACTCCGCCAACATTAAAAGCCCTAACATAAATAAAACCCGCTAAACCTCCTCCAAGATGAGCTGCATGAGCAACTCCTGAAATCATTGGAATATAGATCCCTTGACCAACTGCTCTATCAATAATAAAAAATACAATCTCAATAAATACGAATCCTAATGCCAAATATTTTAACCTACATCGGATCGGTATAAAAAAGAAAAGCAGCACGTTGAAAACCTGATTAGGAATAATTGCAGCAGTCGCAATTAATATACCAAAACCCCCAGCCGAAGCCCCGACCAATGCCGCATCAATATCCGTCGTTAGTATGTGAAGAAGAGCGCCTAAAACCCCCGACAATAAAAAAACACCAACGAAGTGTTTATTTCCTAATAATTGTACAAGTATCCTACCTACAAACCATATAAGTATAAGATTAAAAAGTAAGTGGTAAAAATCACCATGCACAAAAATGTAAGTCACAAGCGTCCACACTTGTCCCTCTTGTAAAAGTAACCATTTTGACGTTGCTCCCAATGGGTACTCTTGACCCCCCATCGTAGTGACCCAACCAAAACCAATAACGTATTGAATTATAAATACAAAAATACAAATGGTACAAATTAACACCACTGGACTACCCGAAAGTGGTCCTTGTTGAAAAAATCCATTCTTTTTTACACGACTCCAGCCTGCTCCAGCTTGATCTTTAGAGCGCATATAATCTCTGTCTCCAATTCCCACTTTATCTTATAGCTCAATTATATTTCCTTCTAAAGCCTAGCGAATGAAGCACATCGCATTTAACTTGTCGAATAAGGGATAATCGACAGTCTAGACATTTCCGACTTAACAGTATAGTCTCTGGCTTCAGCAATATAACTGCTACTGAATGAAATACATTCAATTACTTATAACACTATTATTATCAGGCACTTCGGTGTTAGCTGATAAAAATGAGGAAATTAGTAAGCATCCAGCTACTCAAGTAACCTTCAGTTACTTAAAAAATGCAATGGGACAGGACTGGGAAAAAGCAGCCAACTTAATTGAACCTCTATCACTAGAAAATCTCAAAACCCGCTATATTCTTAAAATTAAGGCTTCCTCAACCTTTGATGAAGAAATAGCCCGAGTCAGAAAAGTAGATTGCGCAAATCTTCGAGAAGTCGAAAAACTAGAACCTCTTGATTTTTATGTTCGCTATCACAAAGGGGTTCAACAACGTTTTAAAGTTGATCAAGAAATCCTCGACAAAATTCTCGCTAGCCTAGGCGTTAAACTTTTAAGCTTGGCTCAGGACACGGTTGGCGGAAAAGAATACTGTCATATTTTAGTAAGAACCCGTCACTCCAATGGTGATAAACAAATTTCAGCACTTGATTTAGTCTCATTAATCAAGATAGATGGCACGTGGAAAGTTACGCTAAACGCTCAGCAACCGGTAGTTAAGAAAGTCGAATCTCCCCCAAAGTAGGAGAGGGATTTATCGTTCCTGAAATTCTCAAGACTACCGATAAATCCCCTAGCCCACCACCACCTGAGCCTGAGCCTGAGCCTGAGCCTGAGCCTGAGCCTGAGCCTGAGCCTGAGCCTGAGCCTGAGCCTGAGCCTGAGCCTGAGCCTGA
>SHBV01000057.1 GCA_004211885.1 Verrucomicrobiaceae bacterium | reverse complement strand
AATCAAGCTCAATTCATTGTTGGAGTTCCTGCAGAGGCAGGAAATCTCGTTATTTCCGAAATCCACTACAATCCGAGCGGACCGTCCGAGGAGGATGAGTTCATCGAACTGATGAACATATCCGATCAGACAATACAACTGACTGGCGTGAGCTTCTCTGCAGGGATCCAATATACTTTTGAGGATGATGCAACGCTCGAGCCAATGGCACGAATAGTTCTAAGGCCAGAAGAGTACACAGGCCAATTGGATAATGGCGGAGAGAACATCACATTACTTGATGCCAATGGAAACATTATTGAAAGCTTCAGGTATAACGATAAATCGCCATGGCCTGAAGCTCCTGATGGGAGCGGACCAAGTCTCGTAAGAATAGCACCTGATTACAGGCTCAATCCTGAGCTTCCTTCTAGTTGGAGACCAAGTGTTCAGAATAATGGTAACCCAGCAGCATCAGATGCTACCTCTTTTGAGGGTGAAGGCCAACAAGCTATTTTTTCTTATGCTCTCAAAAAATTGCCTTTTGAAAAGGCTAACTCTTACGGAATTACTCAATTAGAAGGTTCTACTGATTTTGTATTTTTTGCCAGTATAGAAGCTAACCTCTCAGCTGATGATGCTTCCTATTCTATTGAGTTCTCATCTGATCTCAAGAAATGGAATGAAGGGATATTTCTCGGAAACATTTCTTCTGATTCGTCTAAAAATACCTTGTCGTGGCAATCAATCAATTTAGTGAATGATCAAAATTCTCAACAATTTGCAAGAGTGAAAATAACAATCAGATAATTTATCGCGATCCAATCGATCACATCTAGATTAATTTATATCACTAATATTATGCTACTAGCTATCGAAAGTTCCTGTGATGAGACCGCCGCAGCTGTCCTGTCACCGCCCTCTTCTTTATTAGCCAGCGAAATAGCATCTCAAGCAGAGAAACACAGACCTTATGGAGGAGTAGTTCCAGAACTCGCTTCCCGAAATCATTTGGTCTTATTAAATCCAATCATATCCCAAGCTCTAAACAGTGCGGACATCATGATCGATGAAATTCAAGCATTCTCTGCAACTTCAGGGCCAGGACTTTCAAGCTCCTTATTAATGGGCAATACAGCAGCCAAGGCCCTGGCCTTAGCAAGGAACAAACCATTCATATCAGTAAATCATATTGAAGGACATCTTTGTTCACCATTCATGGAAATGGAAATAAAGCCACACATTGCACTCATTGTGAGTGGGGGGCACACTCTAATAATCAAAGTTAATGAATTTAATGACTATGAAACTTTAGGAAGCTCCCTAGACGATGCGGCAGGCGAAGCCTTTGATAAAGTGGGGAAAATGCTTGGACTTCCATACCCTGGAGGGCCGGAAGTCGAAAAATTAGCCAATCACGGAGATCCTGAACGTTTCGACTTTCCTAGAAGTATGATCAATAGAGACAATTCAAATTTCAGCTTCAGCGGCCTAAAGACTTCAGTCCTATATGCCTTAAAAAAAATACCAAATCCTGACAAACAAATATTGGCCGATCTTTGTGCATCATTCCAAATCGCAGTTGTGGAAATATTAGTCCATAAAGCAACTCATGCAGCCCTCAAGGAAAATCTAAACACTATAGCTCTGAGTGGAGGAGTAGCTTGCAATGATTCTCTTCGCCAAGCATTAAAAATTAGATGCCAAAAATATGGAGTAGAACTCATTGCTGTTGATCCTAAATATAGCACTGACAACGCTGCCATGATCGCAAGAGCAGCCGCCGAACGCTTCATACGAAAAAAATTCACTCCTCTTTCTGAAGACGTTAATCCAAATCTCAAGATTTAATGAGAGATTATATTTTCTTGTTTTCGAAATGAGCGATAACTTTTTGAACTGCCTCTAATAGTCTTTCTCTGATAGGTTCTGCTTCCTTGGAGAAAAGTCTCTGAATTCTCTTATATTTATTCCTACCCTCATCCGTTTCTATTGGAACAGGATCACACCCTAATGAAGTCAAATCATAAGGGCTGGCACGCATATCAAGGTCTCTAATTTTGGCAGCTAGGAGGAAAGAGTCAGAAATAATTTCAGAAGGTATCCATGGGCTCATTTTATATGCCCACTTATATAGATCCATATTAGTATGCAAACAGCCAGGCTGCTCATGAGCTATCCTGCTTGAAAAGGTAGGATTATTTATATTCTTTGGCCTAGCTAATGGTGAAAAAAAGCGAACAGCATCATAATGACTGCAACAGATCCTTTGCTGATCTATAAATTCATTTATCTTTTCTGGGCTCAAACGAAGAGGAAACTGAGAATGTCGTAAATCGGATGCTGGTAATCGATAAACCATCGCCCACTCATGCAATCCGTAACAATTATAGACGCCAGATCTTGAAGCTATGGATTTCATCAGTTCAGATATCCAAAATACAGTTCTTTTCTGCTTCGCTCCTATCAACGAAAGATCAAGTGAAGATAAGCCCTGATCTCTTTTCCAATAATTTTCTGGCCGAGCCTTTGAATCTGCGCCTTCCAAAGAAATTCCAATCCCGGGACTCCATCGAATCAATTGTCCCGGCCGAAAACTATAATAAGTGAACAAAAAATCAGCGACAGGATGGACCTGACCCCTTGCTCTACGAAAACGAAATTCCTCGACCCATGGAAGAACCTTATCAGAATGAGACTTTGCCTTGCGCCTCCAATCTGCTGAATTAAGAATTTCCATAATTAAATTTTTAATGATAAATATAAATGGCAGATTGCCTTCTCTGATCTGAAATTATATAAAAAGTTTCTGTTAAATAATAGTGAATGATCCTATTAACTAATAAAAACACGTTAGAATTTCAATAATGACAAACAGCGAAAAAAAATTTCTATTTGAGCTTTTATCTGCTCCAAGTCCGACTGGATTTGAAACAGCAGGTCAAAAGGTATGGGGCAAGTATATTAATAAATTTGCAGACACAGTTCAAAATGATGCTTATGGAACTGCTTGGGCAACTCTAAAGGGCAAATCATCAAAAGCTCCCACAGTGATGCTCGAAGCACACGCTGATGAAATCGGTTATATCATCAAACACATTTGCAAGAATGGATTTCTTAGAATTGACCGGGTCGGCGGCTCTGATGCAGCCACTGGACGAGGCAGGCGTCTAAAAATCTTAGGTGACAAGGGAGAAGTAAAAGGAATCATCGGAAATACTGCAATCCATCTGAGAAAAGATTCCCTTGGAAATGAGAGCGCACCCAAAATTCATGAACTTTACGTTGATGTTGGAGCATCTTCTGACAAAGAAGTAGAAAAATTGGGACTGCGCGTTGGTCATCCTGCCGTTTATTCTGATGAACCTGAAGAATTTTCAAAAGGTAAAATCGTTAGCCGAGCTCTCGATAATCGAATCGGAGGATACATTATTGCAAGAGTAATGGCGGAACTATCAAAGGAAAAAAATAGGTGCGCTGCTACAGTCCAATGTGTAAATTCAGTTCAAGAAGAAATAGGTGGTCACGGTGCTACCATGATAACCAGAAGGCTCATGCCTGATGTGGCGGTTTGCCTTGATGTTACTCATGCTACAGATACACCTGGAATTGATCATTCCATTCACGGCCAAATCAAAATGGGTGGTGGCCCATCAGTGACGCATGGAACATGCAATCATCCAAATGTCATAAAAAGAATTTTAGAAGTTGCTAAAAAAAATAAGATTCCCATTCAACATGAATCTAGTTCCAGATACAGCGGCACAGACACAGATAATATTTCATATACTGGGAAAGGAATACCAAGCGCCTTAATTTCATTGCCTCTGAGATATATGCACTCGGTAGTTGAAGTCGTGGAAATAAAAGACGTGGAAAAAGTAATATCAGTGCTCGTTAAATTCGTTAAGTCCCTGAAATCTGGAGATGACTTTGGTATAAAAATATAGCCTATTTAAGATCAATCATTCAATAAAATTGATCTTTCCCGAAGCCTTGTCCATAGCAGCATGCTGTTCATCGCTACATGCAGAATCAGTCGGTGCATCAGCTTCATTATCTGTTTTTATGACAATGCCTTTCTCGAGCATATATGCTTCAACTTCATCACCACTAACATCAGCTAACATCACGTCATCAACTATCACGCACGGCGAAAGAGGCTGACCGCTTTGCTGTTCCATCTCCCACCGAAAAGCAGGGTTAGCAATAATATCTTTTTCTTCGTAATCAAGACCATGTTTACGCATAATGGCTCTGACTCCTTCACTCCATCCACAGTAGGTCTTAAGGTAAGCTGTAATTACAGGTTTATTATCTGACATAACAATCTAATGAAGTTACAATAAGTACAAATATCGATAAATCAAATAAGACTGAATATTTACCTTTAATTACCGTCAAAAAAACAACACCCAACACAATGAGAATAATTTACATTATCGTTATTTTTTGTTTTCCATCCATTAGCCTAGGACAAGAAGGTGATAATATTTTTTCTCGATCTCCTTATCTCCAACTTGCTACTGATTCATCTATTCACATTGTCTGGCGAACTAAAATTAAAATAAATCCAATCATTCGCTATGGGAAAGATCTAGGTGATCTCAATAAAAAAATCGGATCAGAACTTATCTTGGAACGCCGAACTGTAGATGAATCAGATGAATCAATTAATGATGAATTATCACTCTTTGATGCTCCTAAAGGGACTCGACAATTTGAAGCTAAGATTCCAAATTTGGATCCAAATTCAACTTACTACTATTCAGTGTTTGATGGCGAAAAACGTCTTACCCCAAAAGATTCAAGTTATCATTTCAAAACACACCCAAAGCCAGGCACAAAATCACCTCTCTATTTTTGGGTAGTTGGTGATTCCGGAACCGGGGGGGAGAACCAAGCCAAAGTTCATAGCGCAATGCGTAAGTACAATCAGTTTAAAAAACTAAAACTAGATATGTATATTCATGTTGGCGATATGGCCTATAACAGTGGAACCGATGATGAATTCTCAGAGCGATTTTTCAAAATGTATGAACCGACCTTGCGCAACACAGTATGTTGGGCTGCAATGGGTAACCATGAAGGAAGGACTTCAAAAGGAGAAAATGGTATCGGACCTTATTATGACGCATATATTTGTCCTAAGGCAGCTGAAGCAGGTGGATTACCTTCGGGAAAAGAAGCCTACTATTCTTTCGATTATGGCAAAGTTCATTTCATTGTTCTTGACTCCCATGATCTTGACAGAAGACCGACTGGAGCCATGGCTCAATGGCTCAAAGCAGATCTTGAAAAAACAAAAGCCGAATGGCTCGTCGCATATTTCCATCATCCCCCATACACCAAGGGATCTCATGATAGTGACAAGGAACAACAACTCATAGAAATGAGAGAACACATTATGCCAATACTGGAAAGTGGAGGCGTCGACATTGTGTTCACTGGCCATTCCCATATCTATGAAAGATCAATGCTTATCAACGGCGCTTATGCAACGCCAACTGTTTCTGAAGGAGTCATTCTTGATGATGGAGACGGCAATCCCAATGGTGATGGCCCCTACATGAAAAGCGCAGGGCTAGTACCACATAATGGGACTGTTCAAGTCGTTGCTGGGCATGGAGGGACTAATGTTAGTAGAAAAGGCACAATGCCGATCATGCGATCCATATTTGTTGAAAATGGATCAGTACTTATTTCCATTTCAGAGAATGTTCTAACTGGCACAATGCTGAACCTTGATGGGCTCATACGCGATACATTTGCCATAAAAAAAGAAGGGAACATAACCCATTCACCAATAGAAGATCCTTGGAATCCTGTCACTGGGCAAAAACCAATCAAAAAGAAATCAATAAGTGGAGGCATGAAAGTACCGCCAGTCGCGAAAATGATTATAGGGAAAAACTCTCAATGGGCCTATTTCCTTGATGCTGAGTCTCCTCCAGAAAATTGGAACACTTTAGCATTCAACCACTCGTCGTGGGAAAAAGGCGAATCAGGTTTCGGATTTGGCGACAATGATGATCGTACTGTTCTGGGTAATATGAAAAACAAATACACAACGCTCTACCTGCGTAGGAGCTTCGCCTTACCAGAAGGAGTCGATCATAAAAAGATTGGACTCGTAGTCTCTTATGATGATGCCTTCATTGCGTATATTAATGGAAAAGAAATTTTGCGAGTAGGCATTGAGTCAGGAAATGGAAAAAAAGCCCGAAACATCAGTGCTCATGAAGCAAAAAATACTTTTGAATATTTTCCTTTCGATGCGAGCGCAATTAAAGCACTAGAAGGAGGAGTTAACATTCTGGCAATAGAAGGACACAATTATAAAAAGGAAAGCTCAGATTTCACAATCCACCCTACTCTGATCCTTAAAAAGTGATGAACAATACACTATTTAAAGTCTACGCTTTTTTAGTTCTTTTTTTTGTGGCCTTAGTATTCCAGGCAAAATCACATCACGACACGAAGGCTCTCATAGGAAAACTAACAAAGAGAATAGATTCTGGGGACTCAACGGCGGAAAATTATTACAACCGCGCAATCGAGTATCGTGTATTAGGCCAAATGGAAGAAGCTGAGAATGATCTCAAAATGGCTCTGGAACGCAATATCAATTTCACTGTTGCAAGGCGTGAACTGACTCGGATCCTGAGCAAGAAAGGTAAGCATAAGCTCGCAATTATCTCTGCCGAAAAAGTTATTATTAATGCAATAACACAAAGAGAGAAGTCCTCATCAATGATTCTGCTAGCTGAGGTTTTGTTAAATGCAGGAGAGCCGTCAGAGGCAATTAAATACAGCTCCACAGCATTTAAATTAAACCCTAAGGGAAAAATAGAATGGTACCTATTGCATGCTCGTTTATTAAGAGAAATAAAAAGGAACGATGAAAGACCCAAAATTCTTAATAGAGGATATCAAACAACAGGTAGTATAGTGTTACGTAATGCATGGATAGATTCACTTCTTGAATGCGAACAATATGAAAAGGCTCTGCCAATCATAGAAGAAGAATTACTAGAAAGCAGACTCAAGAGTTCCTGGAAACTGAGAAGAGCAAGGGCATATATAGGAACCGGGAACATAGATGCCGCGATGAACGACCTAAGAACATGCCTCAAGGAACTAGATCAAAGAATTCACCCGAAAAATCCAGCCATGACATTAATTGCAGACCGCGGATTAGCTCACGCATTACTCGGAAATGTCGATACGGCCAAAAATGATCTTGCTCATCTCATTGAAATAGGTGCTGACAAATGGATTACTGCCCCTTTAGAAAAGGCTATTGATTCAATAGGGAATCAATGAATGAATCCAAAATTACAATCCTAGCGAGAATCTTAGGGAATTTCCTCTCCAGAGCCAGTGTAACGCCACTCGAGAACACGATTGCCAGAAATAATTGCCATTCCTTCAGTATCAAATGTGCCAAATAAACTGGTAGTAGGATAAGTAACAGTTGCAGTCCAGTACGGTTTTCCTTTCCACATCTGCGGCCTTACAAGCCCCCAACGTTTAATCTTTCCCAAAGTTATTTCTGTGACCTCTTTTCTTTGAATACTTGCAATCATTACAGGATAGCCCCTTGCACTCCTCTCAGGAGGAGAGCCGAGCTGAGATTCATATTTATCCATCTCCTCCGAAGTCATTGGTCTGACAAGGTCTCCGTTGAATCCATATTCACCTCTAGAAAATGACTGAGGTTCAGGTTCAGGTTCAGGTTCAGGTTCAGGTTCAGGTTCATCAAAAGGAACATTAATTGGTTCTGGGTCCTCCGGTGGATCTGCCTCTTCCTTTCTATCATCTGGTTTATTATCTTGGGATGGTTCTCTAGGTTCGGGTGGCCTCTTAAACTCTTCTCGGTATTGGCGTAATTTCAGAGCCTTTTCAAGTTGATCTGATTTCGTTAATTTGAGCTGCAATTCAGCAAGAATTCGATCTGTTGCATAAAGTGCTTCACCATCTCTGCTTCTTTTCAGATTATTTACTCTTATAACGAATTGGTCATACTGAGATCTCATTTTCTTCACATAATCAGGAGCCGCCTCTATGTCCTCAGATCGCCTAGTGTCATTTGCTTTGATCCTAATGATTTCAGCCTCTAAAGCATTTATAGCCCTAACGGCTCCAATCTTAACCATCCTTTCCTTAGCAACGCCAAGAGCACCCGCATATTTGTCATTCAATTTTGACATATAACCAATGTGCTTTTCCTCATTATTCTTGAGAGCCATTTCATATTTTTTTAATGGCTCAAGCTGCTCATCAGAAAGAAAATCAGGAACATCAAGCTGATCCTTTACCGCACCAAAAAGTTGGAACATTAATATTAGAGACAGGTTCATTACAATTAAAAGATATGAACCTAAATGCAGTTGATAGAATTTTTTATTTATTCGCATTATTGAGTTTTACTTCTTTCTACTAACCAAATAGCGCCCATTATAAAGTTTTTGTCTATAAATAAGGCTAATTTTTCTCTGATTAAGTCTAGAAAATGAATGGCTTTCGATCACTTTTATAATTCTAATTAATCATCATCATACCTTTTCAGATCAGCGGCATCTAGTCGACGCTTTTCCTCCCACTCTTTAATTTTCTCTGGCTTTATAAGTAAAACCTTAAAATCCTCAAGGACCAAGTATATAGATGGCACAAGAATAAGTGTAATAGCTGTTGCAAACAAAATACCAAAACCAAGAGAAATAGCCATCGGGATTAGAAACTTTGCCTGCAAATCTGTCTCAAAAAGCATGGGGCTCAACCCCGCGAAAGTAGTCAGTGACGTTAATATGATCGGACGAAATCTAGCTGCTCCAGCCTCCCATGCAGCAGCAATTAACGACTCGCCCTTAATCCTATGACGATTAACATAATCAACTAGAACCAAACTGTCATTCACCACTACTCCTGAAAGAGCGACAATACCACACATCGACATTATACTCATGTTTGCACCCATCAAGATGTGCCCTAATATCGAACCAACAATACCGAATGGAATGACGCTCATTACTATTAGAGGTTGAACATAAGATCTTAATGGAATAGCCATCAGGACAAAAACTGCCAATAAAGCAAATATCGAACTGGATTTTAACTCTTCCATGCTTCTTGCCTGATCTTTCTGCTCCCCATAAAACGCATAATTAATCCCGGGGAACCTTTGTGCTAATGTTGTTAATGTCTCATTTTCAAGAGTTCTTCTGGCTCGATTAGCATTAGCCTTTGGGTTCCCCCTATCAATATCAGCAGCAATGCGAACTGCACGGACTCGCTCCGTACGTCTAATAACCGATTTGCTACGCCCCTCATCAAAATTAACCAAAGCTGACAAAGGAACTTCATTTCCTGTTCTCGTCCTTATCTTAATCTGTTCTACATCCTCCAAGGAAGTACGGTCTTCTTTCGGATAACGTAGCATAACTTTCACCTCATCTCTTCCACGCTGCAATCTTTGGACCTCTTCACCATAAAAGCCTTGCCTAAGTTGCATAGCAACATCTGACAAACGTAACCCCATAGATTCCCCTGCAGGAAGTAATGACTTAAGAACAACCTGACGCTTGCCGAGATTATTTGAATCGCTTATATCAATAATTCCATCAATCCTAGATAAAGACTTTTTAACCTCTTCGGTCGCCATAATTAATTTGTCCATATCATCACCTGACAGCTCCAAATCAATGGCATTCCCTGAGCCGGCTGATTGACTTTGAAACGATATTTCTGAAGCCGCGGGTATAGGACCTGTCAATTTTCGCCACTCAGCAGCTAGTTCCCTCGCAGAAACTGATCTTTCTGATCCTGGTAAAATTTCAAGAGCAACTTCACCTAAATTATCTCCAGTTGGAGTAACTGGACTAAACCCTGTCTTAAAGGGCTGACTTCCAACCGTTGCTAACATATTAATGATTAATGGCTTTGCAGTACTACTTGAATATTTTTCATTCAGTTTAATTGCAGCTTCTTCAATACGCGTCACTGCATTTGATGTCGTATCAAAAGCAACCCCTTCAACCATTTTAACTTTTGCTGAAATAATCTCTGCCTCGACCTCAGGAAAAAATTCCCATTTAATTCTCTCCCCTTTCACCAATCCTATAGCAATAAAAAATAGAGCTACGAAAATAGTAATCACCACGTACCTAAATCCAAGAGCCAATTTAAGAATTGGCCTATAACATTTATCAATGAATGTTTCCATCCCCAGAGCCACTCTGCGTTGCAATTTTAGTATTGGGTTACGACTCTCTTTATTATTAGCCGGCCTTAGCAAAGCAAGGTGAGCAGGAAGAATAAGCTTAGATTGAATTAGAGAAAAAAGCAGAGTAGGGATCACAATCCACGGAATGTTTCTCCAGATCTTTCCGCTAACACCACTAATTCCTAGCATTGGAGTAAATGCAACTGCAGTTGTCAAAACACCAAAAATGACAACTACTCCAACTTCATGAGTTCCTCTCCAAGATGCGTCCCTTGGATCTTCCCCATTCCTAATGCGACGATACACATTTTCACCAACTACAATAGCATCATCAACTACAATTCCCAACACTAGTATAAATGCAAAGAGGGTAATCATGTTAATCGAAATACCCGTGGTCGGCATCATCCATATAGCTCCAGCAAAAGAAATAGGAATACCAATAGTTACCAAGGCAGCTAGACTCGGCCGAAGAAATAATGATAAAATAACAAGAACCAATAAGAGGCCCCACAATGCATTCTTCCTAAGTAAATCAAGGCGGCCCTGAAGATATTGGGAATTGTCATTCCAAATCTCAACATAAACACCTTCCGGAAGTTGGGTGCGAATCTCCTCTAAATATCTTCTTGCCGATTCTGCTATCTCCAAAGTGTCTTCATTACCTACCCTATAAATCTGTAAAGCTGCAGCATTCTTACCATTAAAACGACTAATCAGATCAACGTCTTCAAATTCATCCAATATCGTCGCAATATCACCTAGGAATACCACTGTCCCGTCAGTCCTAGTAATAACAGGAATCTTCTCAAATTCTTCTGAGCTGTATCGCTTAGATTCAGCTTTAATGAGTACCTCCCCAGCATCGGTCCTAACTGCTCCACCTGGAAGATCAATTGAAGAAGCCCTAACAGCATCCGCGACTGCTGCAAAAGTGATCCCATATGCCCTCATCGTATCTTCTGAAAGTTCAATTGAAATTTCATATTTCCGTAAGCCGGAAAGCTCCACCTGACTAACTCCACCAGATCCACGAAATGACGAAGTTATTTTGTTAAGCCAGTTACTTGGTTTTGGTGGTTTATATGTCAAGATTCCATCGCGTATCTTTTCTGCGTATCCACGAAGAGTTCTCTCATCAGTATCGGCCGATATTGCAACAGTCAGGACCTGATTTTTAATCAATACTTCTTCATATAGTGGGGATTCAGTATTCTCTGCAAAATTCTCGATTGAATCAATTCGAGTCTTAATATCATCAAGAACATCTCGAACATTTGATTCGCTAGAAACCTCAACATAAACGACCCCAATTGAATTAGCAGCTGTGGAGCGCATGATGTCAATCCCCTCAACGTCACGTATTGCCTCCTCAATCGGTATACATACACCTTTCTCTACTTCTTCCGGTGTAGCGCCAGGATAAGGAACACTGACTGATACAACATCTGTAGAAGTTTCTGGGAATATTTCTTTTTTAAGCTTAAACCAAGTAGTGATGCCTGCGATCAAGATTGCAGCCATAATAAAATTGGCAGAAACATTGTTTCTTGAAAACCAGCGGATTAAATTCCTCATCTGATCATTCTTTATATTTCTCAGTCAAATCACCGATGATCATTGGGTCACATTTTTACTGGGATTAACTTCCATTCCGTTAATAACATTTAAAATTGGAGTCGTTGCTATTCTTTCGCCGTTCTCTATACCATTCCTAACAATCACTTTATTGCGCTCCGTTCTAATAACTACCACTTCTCTAGAAGAAACTTTATTGTCAGAGCCAACGATAATAATCTTATTTTTCCCGTACAATGCCTTACGCGGTAAGGCATATACATCCTTTAGTTTTTTTCCACTAATTTTCGCATTAAGAAATAATCCCGAAGAAAGAAACTTATCTCCCTCGACGGCATTAACATTCGCAACAAAAAAGACTGACTGACTGGACTGGTCTACTTGACCTTCAGTTCTTAGCAACTCTCCTCTCCATTTATAAACCACACCCGCAATTTTAGCTTCAAGCGTTAACGGAGCTCCCGCTATAATATCTATAAAAGCATAATCTTCCAGGGATACAGGTAATCTTAATTCGAAATCATTGGCACTGTCTACTGCAGCGGCAGCTGATCCCGCAGCCAAAGTCGAACCTAATTCAACTAATGACTCCCTAATTTGACATTTATATGGGCTGCGAATTTTAGTCCGATCAAGATCGCGTGCCGCTTTTTCAAATCCAGCCTTAGCAGAAACAACTTTTGCTAGAGCGCTTTGCATTTGTGGCTTCCTAAGAACAAGATCATTAGGGGTCCCATCACCGCCAAGAGCCTTCCAATCAATTAGTGCTTGTTTTGCGAGAGCGCTTTCTTTTTCTAGAGCCAG
This sequence comes from Verrucomicrobiaceae bacterium, assembly GCA_004211885.1. Taxonomy (GTDB): domain Bacteria; phylum Verrucomicrobiota; class Verrucomicrobiia; order Verrucomicrobiales; family DEV007; genus EC70. The sequence continues at coordinate 6,733 of SHBV01000057.1, read as the reverse complement.
CTTCGCATCAGCTAAAAATGAAGCCGCTTGGGATTCAGTCGCTTCATAATCTGCCCTATCAATCTCCAGAATAATTTCTCCTTCATCAAAATATTCACCCACTTCAAATTTTGGAGACACTGCAACTACTTTACCAGCAACCTCAGCTGCAAGGATAGTAGAACGTTTTGGTTTAGTAACTCCCTGAGATTTTATTATCACATCATAATCTGAAACTTTAGCATCCCATATATCAACTGTGGGAATGTACCTAATGCGTTCTTTAATTTCCGCAACGGGCTTTGTCAAAACGAGACCAAAATAGACGAACGCAGCGATAGTGCCTATAATTATAATCAGTATTATTTGAGCCGATTTTTTCATGGTTTATTTTTGATATTACCGCCCAGTGTTAAATGTAGATTGATACGGTTCTCTAACCTAATTCGACGCATCTCAAGAACTTGTGAGCTGACACTTAACATTTGCCTCTGAGTTAAAAGAAGATTTGTTGAAGTTCCAATGCCTCCCCGGTATTCCTCAACAGAGCGTTTATACGCTTCAATAAGATTATCTTCGGCAAGCACCAAAGCATTCCACCTATTTCTTAAAATAACCTCATTATCAAGACAAGTCTCAACTTCACGCAACGCTTCTAACACTTCACTCTGATAATCTATATATGCTTCAGTTTTCATTATCTGACGAAGTTTCACATTAGCCAAAACTTCGCCAGCTCTAAAAAATTGCTGACCTGCTTGACCACCAAGATTCCATACACCAAATGCGGAGTCAGTCAGGTCTCTTAATTTTTCACTCGTTGTGCCTCGGCTACCGGTAAGAGAAATTTGTGGAAAAAGAGCTAACTTAGCCTCTTTAATGCGTCTGTCCGCAGCTGCCAAACGGCGCTCAGCTGCGATTATATCGGTACGTCGATTTAATAAATCAGAAGGAATGCCTGGGGGAGGCGGGGGAGGCATTCTTGGAAGACCTCCTGACGCTTCTATAATACCCCCAGGATAACGCCCTAAGAGAATTTCCAATTGCCTAGCAGCCGCTCTAACTTGCGCTTTTCGTTGTTCTAATAATGCCACAGCAACCTCAACGTCTGAAGCTGCTAATCGGATTTGTGAAGCGGCTCCATTTCCAGCATCAAATGCATCCCTTAACATGCGTTGAGTTTTTTTGAAGCTAGCCAAACTTCGCTTTGCAAGCTCTTCCTGCTCTTTGGCTCCCAATAAAGCAAACCATATCTTTGCTGTTTGACCGGCTAGAGAAGATTTGAAGCCTCTTAGCTCACTTGAAGAAGCCTCAAATTCTGCAATTAATGCTTCCTGGCCTGCCCGCATTCTACCCCACAAATCAATTTCCCAATTCATATCTAAAGACATTCCGTAACTACTAAAAAGAGACTTTGAGACTCTAGGCCTTGCCTCAGATGATTCTTGATCCCCACCAAAAGGAAAACCTAAAAAAGATCGCTCAGTACGGGCACCTCCTAGTCCACCACTGAACTTTGGATATTTTTTAGAAGCTGATATCTTAGCATTCGCAGCAGCTCTTTGAACATTGGTGGCAGCTTTTTTAAAATCCCAATTATTTAAAAGGACTTCTTCTATCAATTTTTCTAATTTTCCGTCCTTGGAAATCTCCTTAATCCAATTCGTATCGGAATCAATAACATCCAATTTACTTTGATATGATGAAGGCAATTCTAATTCTAAAGCTCTTTTCACCTTCGGGGGAGATTTTGCAACGCACCCACATAAAAGAAATGCTACAACTATTAACGATTCAGGCAAAAAACGAATCATGTTAACTCTATAGGTTTCCAATTTCCTCATACTGATTTTGATGTGCCAGCCGACATGCCCGCAGAAATAAATTGAACTAATTCATCCCGAAGGCCATCTAACGATGCTATTTCACAACGCCCCTCAGAGATTATTACGAGTTTATCATGATGAAACAACGAATGCGCCATGGCTCCAGCCATGAACATAATTCTCATATGAGCTTCATCCGAACTGATCCATGGACATACCGATCTTAAAGCATCAACAAATTTTGCAAGCACTTCAGGGAATTGGCGTAATACTAGACTAGTAACTCGTTCATCACGTGACGCGATGCATCGGCTCATTAATTTACAGTATCTCTGGTCCTCTTCATCTCCTCGCGAAGCAGCCTGGATGACTGGATCAATAAACGCCTCAACTATAGATTCACATGCGCCAGAAATATCTAAATTGATTTTCCTTAGCAAAGCTAATCTTCTTTGATTGACTGGGCCAACTAATTTCTCGACAACAGCAGTTATGAGTTCTTCTTTGGATCCAAAGTGATAGTTGACTGCAGCAAGGTTAGCCTCTGCGTTCTCGGTTATTAGCCTCAATGAAACGGAATCAAAACCACTCTCAGCAAATAGCCGCGCTGAAACATCCAGTAACCGCATTTTTGTTGCTGTTGCTGATGCTATTATTGTCTCTCTATGAGCCGTGGACACTAATTGTGCCTAATTTGCACATATTCATGGAGAATTCAAACAAACGTTTAATTGATTTTTTATAGTATCGTTCTCTTATTTTTTAGTAAGTCTTAACCTTGAAACTTTGAATTTCTTGAAGAATCAATTAATCATCAACTACAAAACAATAGAATCATGAACAATTTTTCTTGGGAAAAAGATTATCTAACCATTTTTAATGGCAGCATTGAGAAATACCAGTCCGGGGATCGAGATCTTGATAAGTTTTTTTTAGATAAAGAACTAAAATATATTAACTCTATCGGCTATAAGCCACGCGAATTCTTTGATTTCGTTGAAGACTATTGTGATGTTGGGGCACCAAGCATTGAAACAGCGATACTCATTGCTGCTGTTAGAAGAGATTATTTCTATGTCATCCAAAAGAAAAAAATAAGCCCAAGTGAAATCACATCAGCAGATCTACCTTCTCGCGACTCACAATTAGAAGGTATAGCATGGCTTCCAAGAATTATTACAAAGGCTCGAGCCAAGCTCCGAGGTGAATTACATCCAGACGTAATGTATTGTTGCCAAGGCGACATGAACTTCCTTAAAACTCATGATCTTCATCCAGCTGATTTTCTTCGAGTGGTCTGGGCTTCCGGGGAAAATGATGAACAGATTATATCATTTGTAAAAAATGAATGATTCTAAGGATTCATCAAGTTACCATTTAAGCCGATAATTTTAATGTTTCCTCCCTGCCCCCAAGGATCAGTAAAAAAAAGAATCTGCCTCACATTTCTCTTTTGAAGTTCATTAATTTGGGAAAAGCTTAAGTCATCATCAAGACTAGGCTCAAATACGAAATCTTCCCAAAAATTATGATGGCCAGGGCGATAAGTTTGCGAAAAATATCCCTTTAGAATAATAGGCTTAACAGTTAACCCCGTAATGGTAGTCTGGACCCATTTTTCCAGCGGTGACGTATACCCAGCAGTTGGTCCCTTTGGATAAGGTGGCCAGTAAAAATGGGTTTCAATTGAAACTCCTCCTGATGAAAAAGATCGGGTCTGCAATATACTACCCTCTTGCGCTGGATCAGATGGATGTCCGGGCACAAGTTTAACAGTATCATTTTTTGTAGTACTTTCATTGACCCCACCAAATCCAGAATTATAAACAGGAACAGAATTTCTGTAATCAACGCCTAGGAAATAATTAATTTGCGAAAGGCCTCGAACCGGATCTTTTTCATACTCATTAGAATTTGGCATTTGACCATCAATCCAATAGCTAGCCTGACCATGCTCACTATTCCAATTCCACGAATCTCGGGCATAACTCAGGTTACCCGATTGGCGTACTCTGAACCGATGGTTAGACCAATCCAAAGGCTTTCCATTAATGTTTTTTGTTTCACCATTAAGGGCAATTTCAACCTGTGTTTCGGCGATAAATGAATTTCTTTCAGATTGAGGGTTTATCCACCGGTTTTCGCCCTTCATTCTCCAAAGTGACTTGAGTCTATGATTGCCCATTACAGTTCCATATTCACCCTGAAAAACCATCAACTCCGATGACGATCCTATGACTGCGAGATCTTCAGACCCACTACTTGAGTTCATTGGGATTTCTCGAATTTGCTTTATAACAAGCTCACCATCACGGACCTTCTTGTATTCAAATTCGAGATGAGGCTCCTGATTTTCAGGGAATCGTTTTATGTATGCCTGACTAATTTGATAGAGCATCTCAATCATTAAAAGATAATCCTCTTCCCAATCCATAACTGCCTCCTCACCAAGAAGCGAAAAAGATGAACGCTGCTTTAGGCTTACTCCCTCATAATTCGAAGCTCCTCTATACAAATACCCATCAACAACTTCAGGAATCGCACTACCTTCAGGATTAGTGACTGACACAGCTCCTTTCTGAGTGACCATACTAATATCTACCCTTGTACTTCTCCCGCTCAAACCTCGGACAAGTGTTGCGACACCATTTGCAACTTCAATTTCATCAGGAAATGAGTGATGAACTAAAAGTGCCATACCGACGTCAGATTCATTCACTCCATGTCTAAGTCGCTCAAGATATGCATTTAAGTTGTAGAAGCTCGCGTAAACTTTGCGAATAGCTCGAAATACTCCCCTCTCATTTGGCTCATCGGGATCACAATGGGACGGGCCAGTATCATTATTATCAGTATCATCAAGAACACAGCCACTAAAGCTATCGTAAAGCCCAGCGCCCACGAAGTACCTCGTATCCTCAACATTGGTGCTACTTCGGAAACGAATTTTTTCATTTGGCGAAAACCCGGAAAGCTCATTCAAAATCGCTGACTTCTGTTCGTTAGAAAAATGAGAGGCTTTTAGGATAATATTTTGAATATCCCGAAGAGCCTTATCAAGACCAGCTATATCGGTCGGCCATGAAGAAAATGGCTCAATTCTAAAATTGATTTCTTCTCGGAGCGTTTTATTCCCCATTGGCTGCTCCATGAATTGATCCCAAAGATCAAAAGTAAATGCAATTGCTTCAGGAGAATTATTGGGAACTGTCCTACGCAAAAATCCAAAATTTGCAGCTTTTCCTCCTATATAACGACTATCCGAAGGCCATACTTTGGATAAATCTTTAATAGCGATCGCTCCCTTTGAGCCCTTACTATTAACATTAAGCTTCTGAGCTTTCTTGAGCTCAAGAATTTCATTGAGAAATGGATCTGAGACACTGGAAGCATCAAGAGTCTCGATACTGCAACTTCCCCAATAACCACTCGAGGTCCTTAAAAGAGTCAAAGAATCAACCTGACTCATCGCTTTTGCACGCCCGACTGGATTTTTTATATAGGCAAATGGTATCCCATAAGATTGAGCCAGTATGGAAACATGCGAGTTAGGAGTTGTCGGAGAAAGCGAAAGAATGCCCGCAACGTATGGAATTTCAGTAGGAACAAAATCGGTAAGCAGAATATCTGTCGGTAAAAGCTCACCGCTCAAGTATGCACTATCAATTTCGCCTGATTGAATATACTTTAATCTGCCAATGGCCCACCCAGGAACATAGCAGCCGCTCTGACCGGACCACCGATCTGGATTTGCAAGAGCAATATTATTTTCCTGATAATACTCTGCATCGGCTTGGATAGAAGATGCATGAGCAGCAACCGGCATTAAATAAGCATCCCATTCCTGAACTCCATTGATTGAATTTTCAACGGTCTCAAAAAGAAACTTCATCATTTCTTTTGGATACAAATCCTGACCTATAAATTGCATAGCATATTCCTTAGAGTATGGCGCAACTAGAACTGCTCCTAGAATAGCTTTTTGACTACCAAGATATAATGTCGCATCATTAAACTCTTCAGCACTCATACCTCTGAATGGCTTTAAGCGATTCTTGGCAAAATCGTAATGAAAGAGATATTTTCTTGAATCCTGAAAATAAATCTGGGTCAAATCGTCAGTCAAAATAACAAACTTTACCCACTTAACGACTTCAAAAGATTCCCCTAAATTTCCCGACAGAAAAGGCTCGTCAGGGAAGTCTATACTTCGCTTCCATGAGCTATGTGAAACGATTCTAGGACGAACGGATTCCACGACTCTAAATAATCTTCGTTGATCAGAATTTGATATTGGGAAACTCCATTCATTTTTTCCAGTATATGAAGTCAATATAGCCCAAGGACTATAATCACTTTTAAATTCAATCCTCTGAGACTTTTCTGGTCTTCCTGAAACTTTTAAAACTAACGCTTCTGAATCATTTTCTACATCAAGAAAAGGAACTTCATTTGCCCTAACGGAAAACTCCTTAGAAGCAAAAAAATAAATACAGGCGAAGTAAATAATGAAGTGTCTCCAACCTCTCATCGATAACATATCTTACGATCTAGGATTACACATTAATTAAAGATTACTAACAAGTAATTGATTGCAAAATCAAAAAACTCATCGCCAACGCAAATTACTCCAAAGCATTAATTCACCATCAAAAACAAATTCCCCATCAAATTTTTTGCCTGATAACAGGCCCGGAATCCAAAGAGCATCATCTGCCCACATTTTGTCATATGGTATTTCATCAAAATTACACCAAAAAGGCTCGGCCTCAGTAGTTTCAGAAGGGTCGCCTTGAAATTTAGAAGCGCAAAACACAGTGCAGTGCAACGCCAAGAATTCATTATCAACAAATTGGAAACGCAAAACTCCCATTTCCGTAGGCTCATCGACTTCGACCCTGACCTCTTCTCGCACTTCTCGAATTGCA
>SHBV01000056.1 GCA_004211885.1 Verrucomicrobiaceae bacterium | reverse complement strand
AATGCCAAGCAAATATCATCCTCGTGAATGATGTCGGCAGAAATCTCCCTATCAATAATTCTTTCAAAAAGAGTCTTCTCAGACATGAAAAATATTTATCAGCTCTTAGAACCAACCTAAAATTTTTATTTCAATATTAGACTAATTTCACCCTCACGAGTCTTGGACAACTCAAATATAATGAAGTCATTAATCTCTTCCGTCAACTTTTCGCAAGCCCTATTCCATCGCCCCGCACAACACAAATTCTTGACAGCCTTGCGAAGCCCATAACACATAATCTGAGAAGTGCCGCTCCCTTCACATTCAACCAACCGCTCACGTAACAAACGAAAGAATTCCAATTCAAAACCGCTACCTGCATCTCGAGCAACGTCCAGCAATGAAATGCGAACGGGCGGAGGCAAAATCTCCAACCGACTAGCAATGTCTTCACAGCCCATGTATGAGAGAGCCGTCTCTATCTTCTTGTACAACTCTTCAATAGTAATAATGTTCTTTGGGAAACGATGTCTCAAATACTCAATGACAGCTCTCGTTATGTCACCAGCAAAGAACCAATCCGGGTGCCCAGCCTTGTCCGCGGCCTTACTAATTTCATCTGATAGCCAGCGAGCTTCATAGCTAACGACTTCGTGATTACCAAATTTTAAAAGAGGCAAAAGATTAGGCTGACAGACCATTATATTGATGGAGGTTGGATATTAAATAGGGGTTATATTAATCGACTAATAAAGAGCACATGATGTGCCAATTCCGTCAGACAAGGCAAGCTATTGTCTAAAAAATTCTCGTTCCTTTGATCCGGGCGCAGGACGTCTCCCGAGCGACTCTATCTCATCAATGAACTCACCCACATCCTGAAATTCTCTGTAGACAGATGCGTACCTCACGTAGGCTACCGGATCGATAGCTTCTAGCATTGACATGACTCGAGCCCCTATGACCTGAGTCAAAACTTCTCGAGAACCTTCGGCCTGAATCTCTGCTATAATCTTATCTGTTGCTCTTTCAAGAATATCAATGCCTACCGGACGCTTTTCGCAGGCTTTTACTAGTCCATTAAGTAATTTATCACGACTGAAAGGCTCCCTAATCCCATCCCGTTTGACAATGCGTATGTCACTGTTCTCTAACTGCTCATAGGTCGTGAACCTGTGCCCACAATCTATGCATTCGCGCCTACGCCTGATGGACTGCCCATCTTTGGCCTCGCGTGAATCGACCACTTTATCGTTAATATTTCCGCATTTATTGCATCGCATTGCTCTAGAATTAAGTAAGAGCGAGCCGAGGCCCTCACGTCAACGCTCAACTCTGAGATAATGACTCTTCGATTAAGGATTCGTTAACTATTCAGTAATAGTTTATGATACATATTAGATAAATTGTCGGTTTCTAGATTAGTGAAACCTTTTCATAAAATTTATAATTGGGAGGAATTAATAGCCCTAATAAAGTATAAGTATTAAAGATGTAATTTAAGGAAATTTCTCCACATACTGTATGACTAGAAAGGACTTATGTACATTGAGATAAAACCAAATATAATTCGTTATAAAATTTAATGCTCAACAGCAAAATTATATTAATTTTTTCAATCTTCTTATTTGTCTCCAAGAATTACGCGGAGAATTATCCCAAACCAATAGGCGGCTGGGATTATGAATTTGCTGGGAACTTGGCTGGGAACATTGCTGATGCCGCCCTAGATGGAACATGGGATCACAATAACAATTCTGATCAGTGGGATGGGACGGTCCCAGGCTCAGGAAATCCGGGCGGAGTTTCCATTGTCCCAATACAAGACGAACCAGAAAATAATGCCCTACTCATGGTCGACTCAGTCACCAGTTCAGGCAGAAATAATAATAGAAGACTCGCTCTGACCCACAACCTAGCAATTCATGAAGGGGTCCAACCAACTTTTTTAAAATCAGGCGCGACCATTGCTTTTCGAATCAGAGTCCCTCATTCATCACCTTACTTAATTGACTCACCCAATGGTCTGGCTCCACATGCAAATGCCAAAGGAATCATTAACCTGAGAGGAAATGGCGGTAGAATCAGCTTTTCTATGGGCATCAAAGGGACCGATGCGCTCTTTCCCGATGACGGATTCTTTGTAAGTGATTCCAACAGTCCTGTATTCCATAGTCTTGACCCAACAGTATGGAATGAATTCTGGATCACTATCCAAGAAAGCAAAAATAATAATCAACTTTACGAGCTAAGAGCATACAGAAATGGATCCATTGAACCGTTCATTTCTAGAGCCGTAGGGCTATCCACAGGGACAGAAGAAAGTTTTCCCTACATTTCATTACAACTTTCTTCTACGAGCGAAACTGCAGCTGTTGAAATTGATTACCTCGCCTTCAAGTCTGGGGTCCATGCTCCAGACGATAATGATGAAGACGGCGTTCCTGATTCTTGGGAATTCAATTATTTCAACAATACCCTATTCAATCAATTTGCCGACCCAGACGACGATGGATTATCAAATCTGGAAGAATTTAATCTCGGAAGTGATCCAACTTCACAGGACTCAGACGGTGATGGATTGAATGACAAGATTGAATACACAGTCCATCTCACTAATCCTGCGAACCCTGACTCAGATCAGGACGGACTAAGCGATGCAGAAGAGATCAACGGACAGACTCCCACTAATCCATTACTAAGTGACTCGGACGGTGACGGCATCAATGATCCAGATGAACTCGTAAAATACAATACAAACCCCAATGACCCAGACACTGATAAGGACGGTGCAAATGACAAATATGAATTGGACAAAGGGTATGACCCCACAGATCCCAGTGAAGTTCCTATTTTTCCATCACTAGAACATCTCCTCATCAATGAATTCATGGCAACTGGAGGAAGTTCACTCGCCGACTCAAACTGGGACCGGCCTGATTGGATTGAGTTATGGAACCCAACCAATGAAACAATCAGCCTTCAAGGATACTACCTCACTGACGATAAAGATCAGCTTGATAAGTGGGCCTTCTCTGAACAGACAATCAAATCTAATAAGTACCTCGTAGTCTTCGCCTCGGGTAAGGATAGAACTGATCCAAGACATGAACAGCATACTAATTTCAGCCTTGATTCGGGAGGCGAATACCTTGCGTTAACCAGAATGAATTCTAATGGCTCCCTTGAAATAATCAGTGAATTTTCTTCTGAATTCCCAACTCAAGCAGAGGGCATCTCTTACGGACTAGATCCAGACACCCTCAATGAGGGTTACTTAAAAAAACCCACACCAAAAAGCGATAACGAAGGGGGCATCGCGTTGGGTTTCGTTAAGGACACTAAGTTCAGTGTGGATCGCGGATTTTTCACAGAACCTTTCATGCTGCAAATCTCAACCGATACTGAAGGAGCAACTATCCGTTACACCACTAACGGAGCAGAACCCACAGAATCGGCAGGAAAAATCTATAAGGGCCCGATACAGCTAAGTAAGACCACCATGATCAGGGCCGCCGCATTCAAGACAAATCACTTTCCGACCAACATAGATACTCATACTTACTTATTCCTAAACGATATTTACAACCAGCAAAGGGCCAATGAGTGGCCATCTTCTGGAGTCAATGGTCAGGCCCTTAATTACGGGATGGATCCTGACATCACTGCAAGACATACGCCCGAGGACATGATCGATGCGCTTTCCGCTATTCCCTCAATATCCATTGTCACAGAACAAGAAAATCTCACTTCTTCGGGCCGTGGCATTTATGTCAACGCTCAACAACATGGCAGTAACTGGGAAAGACCCGCATCCTTCGAAATAATTGATCCTAAAAAAATAAGATCAGACATGCAGATTAATTGTGGCCTCAGGATCCGCGGAGGATTCAGCAGAAGATCCTCAAACCCAAAGCATTCTTTCAGGCTATTTTTTAGAGACGAATATGAAGGGGAGCTAAAATATCCACTCTTTGAAGCTGAAGGGGTCGACACTTTCAGTAAATTAGATCTAAGAACCTCACAAAACTATTCATGGGCGTTCGGTGGAGCAGGCGCAAATAACACTTTCCTCCGCGAAGTGTTGGCGAGGGACCTTCAGGGAGAAACTGGCCAACCTTATACTAAGTCCCGCTACTACCATCTGTACCTGAATGGAATTTACTGGGGTATTTTTATGACTCATGAAAGGGCAGAAGCAAATTTCGGTGAGAGCTATTTTGGAGGCAATGAAAAGGATTATGATACAATCAAGTCTGCAGGAAGTAGTGGAGGATATGATACAGAGGCAACGGACGGGAGCATATCAGATGGTAGCGCCTGGCACACTTTGTGGACCATGGCTCAAGACCTGAGCAGAGCCCCAAGTATAGATCGTTTCATGAGAATGCAAGGTCTGGATCCCGATGGATCAAGAAATCCAGAAACACCTATCTATCTAGACGTCAACAACCTCATTGATTATTCAATGATTATTGGATACACAGGAAACACTGATGCTCCTCCCGGCAATAATAACTGGTACGGAGTCCGTAACCGCGTCAGCAATGATTTAGGATTTCAGTTCTTTGTGCACGACAGTGAGCATTCTCTAGGTGCATACGGAGCGACTAGAGACACTATCAACCGTGACCGCGGAGCTGGCCGACCTTACAATAAAAGCAATCCAGCCTATATCCGTTATTATATTGAAGAAAGCTCGCCAGAATTTCGCCTCCGATTCGCGGACAGAGCACATCATTATCTATTTAATGATGGCCCCCTGACAACATCAAAGGTCCTCGACAAACTCCAACAACGTAAGGAAACAGTTTCAAAAGTCATTATCGCTGAATCTGCCAGATGGGGTGATTCGGCACGCACCAACCCATACACAAAAATAGACTGGGAAAATGCAGTAAAAAGATTAGAGAATGAAATTCAAGGCCGAAGAGATATTTTTCTTAACCATCTGCGTTCGGGACGACTCTATCCCAAAATTGCAGCTCCTGAATATGCTCAACACGGTGGCCAAGTAAACACGAATTCTACTGTTTCCTTGTGGGCCCCCATCGATGCAACGCATGTCTACTACGTGATCGGAGAAGAAGACTCCGATCCTGAGGATTGGAAAGATGATCTTGACCCTCGACAACTTGGCGGAGCTCCATCACTAAAATCCAAATCATTGCTGGTCAATGAAACTGTCCTCGTACCTGAAAACAGCTTCAAAAAAGCCATAATGCCAAATGGTCCCGAAATAGATAATGCCTGGTTCTTAAATGAATACGATGACTCATCATGGCCAAAAGGACAAATGGGAGCAGGCTATGACAAGGGCACCACTTACAATGAATTCATCGACCCTGCATTTAACTTTAGAGGCCAGGTCACTCCAAGCGAAATGGAAACGGTTTTCATGCGAATAAATTTCCAAATTGAAGACCCATCAAAACATAAAACCCTCACCCTGAAAGTTCGATACGATGATGGATTTGTTGCGTACATTAACGGCCAAGAGGTTATGCGGAAAAATGCACCTGGAGCAGTCGGATCACCTCTACCATTCAATGCACGAGCAACTGCAGGGCACAAAGATAGTCTCGCCGAAAAGTTGCAATCATTCCTGATACCTGAAGGCTCTTTCTCAATTAATAAAGGAAATAACTTACTGGCCATTCAGGGTCTAAATGACCTCAAAGGCTCAAGCGACATGTTACTCAGTACTTCATTAGCTTCCAATAAAGGTCAGGACGGTGACACTATATACATTAATATTCCGGACCCAATCAAATCACCAGTCTGGGTCAAGTCACGTTCCTTTAACCGCAGGACTGGTGAATGGAGCGCTCTGAACTCAGCATTCTTCAGTACTGCCTCTCCCCCCAATGATAAGAACATTGTCATTAGTGAAGTTCACTATCACCCATCACCTCCGTCCGAGTCAGAACTTAAAGTTAATCCGAATTTTGATCAGGATGACTTTGAATTCATTGAGATTATGAATGTCAGCGATCATTCGGTTAACATTGGCGGATGTGCTTTCGTTCTTGTCCCTGCAGAAAATCGATTAGAAGGAGTCGAATTTGAATTTGAACCAACTGCAATCATCAAAGCCAATGAAAGACTTGTCATAGTCGCCAATCGCCAAGCATTCGAGACGCGGTACCCGGAAATAGAAATCGCTGGAGACTACTCTAACCGATTAGATAATTCAGGAGAATGGATAACCCTCGTGGACAAAGACGGATCCATCATTGATTCATTCCGATACAATGACAAAAGCCCTTGGCCAAAAGTGTCCGACGGCGAAGGCCCTTCACTGTACATCACGGACCCAGGTAGCCTTCCTGACACAAGTGACGCGGCTAACTGGTCAGCAAGCATGACTGGGGGAGGTAATCCTACCAGCGCAAATACCGCGAATTTCTTTGGCAATCCAACGGCTGACGCCGATAATGACGGGACAAATGCAATTATAGAATATGCTCTGGGACTTTCCGACTTTGTATCTTCAGCGAATCAATTCCCAAAGGTCGGAACCATTCGCATTGAAGGACAAGATTATTTGAGCTTCAATTTTAGAAAGAATACCGCAGCGACGGATATCTCCTATACTATTGAGACCTCAGTCGATATGAAATCGTGGGAAAATTCAACAAATAATGGAAAAATGCACTTTGAAGAGGAATCACTAGATCTGGACGGCACTCCAATCCACACTTACCGATTAAAAACTCCTATCAACCATGAAAATTCAGTGCGTTATTTACGCCTCAAGATAAATTATTAATCACCTATTCATTCAAAGTAATGGCAATCCGAATTCTTAACCAATGGACAGATGCAATTAATGAAGGGAGGACTGAAGATGTGGCCTCACTTTACTCAGAAGGAGCCGTCCTAGTTTCGACATTCTCTCCGTCTCCCATCACTTCTCACGACTCGATACGTAATTACTTCATTAATTTGCATTCGCGTCCAGGTGCCGGAGTCAGCATCGATAAAGAATCCATAAATGAACAAACAATTGAAGGAGGAACATCAATTCTCTCCGGAATGTACACTTTCCACTTCGAAGAGGATGGAGAAAAAATAGAATGCGAAGCCAGATTCACATTTGTCATAGGCACTGAACTTGATCGTCCAATTCTTCACCACCATTCTTCTCAGAGGCCCTAAGAACGGTCAATTCTATTGACCAGCTTGTCCGGTATTTAAGGTCCAGTAATTTTGAGCATTCCCCACTCCAACAGCATTAGAGGTCGTCGATAACAGGATCAATCTCTGAGAATCATTATACCACCAAGATTTATAGGCAGCGTCGGGATCTGAACTTGCCCTGAAAAGACATTCTCCCAAAGATTTACCATTAAATCCTGCACTTTTTGCTCGCTCCGCATAAGTAGTTCCATCGGCACTTCGATGAGAGTAATAATTTTGAAAGTGCATGTCCCCAGAATGCATTTCCGAGGCTACGGTCAGCGTCTGATCAAGACGCAAGGCTCCTAGGCCAAGAGAAATTCGAGTTGTATTAATTTGTTGGACTAATTTTTTATAGGCTGAAGTCCCCCAATTTAACTTATTATTATGAGTCTCAATTTCAACATTAGACAAATAAATGGATTGCATTTCGCCGAGTTCACCTAAAAGCGAATCCACAATATCTTTTTCTCCAGCCAGACTCTTGGCTTCATTTAAAAGATCCTTCATTTCAGACGCAGAAAAATCATCCTCACCCAATGACCATGCAATCTCATAATCCAACTCCGAGATAAGATCAACTAGGGCCTGAAACGATTCATCTTCGCTGCCTTGTGGAACTTCCATGGCTTTGACCATACCCTCGTAAAGTTCTCCTGCATTTTTAACGATTTCATCCATCTCCAAATACTTCGTTTTGTATTCTTCGGGTGAAGTTTCTCTCCACTTTGTCATTACCAACTTAAGCCCAGCTGTCGCGACACTTCTCCACTCTTGATATGCATTTTTGATATCATCAGGAACTACTTTATTTTTTTTAATATCTGAAGACTTATCGTTAAGACTAATTAGATGCTTGTTCCTTATATTTCTTAATAAGCCTTCATAAGTCTCCTTATAATTATCGCCCAATGATCGAAATGCTGTATATACGCTCTCCCGCCTTTCCTGATCATCGGATGCGAGAAATTCTAATGATCGGGTCCTCGCCTCATCAGTAAATTCAAAGACTTCATCATCTGATAACGGAACTTTAAAAGGCACTACTCTTTCAGTAAGACCTGGATCTTCCACTTCCCCTGAAACTTCAATCTTCTTTTCAGTTACTTTTGCGGGAGCCTTAACGGCCTTTTCTCCAGCATCCTTTCCTATAGTCTCGCCATTAGTATTTGAAATTGTAATTTTTTTTCCTGAAAAATGAAAATAAATGCCAGCGCCTGCTGCCGAAATTAACACTACTATGAAAAGAAATCCTATTGGAGAACCTGACTTCTTCTGGTAACGAGGCCTAACTGTAACGTGTGATTTTGCTGCTGGAACATTCAGAGCCGGAGCATTCAGAGCTGGAGCATTCAGAGCTGGAACACTAGAACTACTATCATTCTCATCTATTGCTCCTTCTGAATTTTCAGATTCTGATTGGGCTTGGATAATTTCTCCTCTTTCGAGAATTTCTATATTTCCTGAAGGGTCCTCAGGTATAATAAATTTCGTGCTACAGTTCACGCACCGACCCTTATGCCCTGCATGATCTTCAGAAACATCAATTGAGGTTGAACAAATGGGGCAATGAATCTGCATTTACGAGAATCTAAATTAAGAATTCATAAAATTAATTAAATTAGCCTTTAGCACATTCAGTTTATTGGCTTTCGCACTTTCCCCGCAAAGGGTTTGTTCCATCCGGTCATGCTAGGATCATAGTAAATAGTTACGGGAGCATCTTTGAACATATATTTCGTTTCTGGTGGAGCATTACCAAGAAATTTCACTTCCTTAAGATTAAGACAACCACTAAAAGCAGAAGACCCTACACTTGTAACATTCGCCGGTATAGTAACTTCAGTTAACCCTATGCATCCTCCGAACGCATTATTACCGATAGCTGTAACTGTTTCAGGAATAGTAACACTAGTCATTTGTATGTTACGAAAAAAAGCGTTGTTCCCAATTTCAGAAACCTTAGCTCCTTCGATCTCTTCTGGAATAATAACCTGCCCAGCTCCTTTGCCTTTAGAAATGATTACCAAATCTGCCTGAACTTCATATTCCAAATCCGTAAGATCTGGCTTTACTTCGTCTCCAGAATTCTGAACTCCATCACCTCCATCAACGGGGCTAGTATTTACCGCATCTTTATTCCCACAACCCAAAATTAAAACGCTACATATAGAAGTCATTAATAAAGCTCTCATTAAAAACAACTTATCACCTAGAATCAGGCTAACAAATTAAAAAAAAACCTAGTTCTATTCACTCTCATATCCTTTCCATGCCCAGACTAAGGTGTCAGCGAGCGTATGACCATATACTCCACGGTCACAGTGTTTAGAATTTAATGAAAATAAGTACCGGTATTCATACCCCTTGGCTTTAAGTGCAGCAGCGGTTCTTTCATTTGCCATGACCCAATTATGGTATGTACTCTCTGGATCTTTATGCCCGTTATCACTTTCTGAAACATGGATGAAAATTCGCAATGGTTTCTTCTCACTTTTCTCTATAAGTTTCTTGCCGGAATGGTATTCCCATGCGCCTAAAGGATAGACACTTTCTTCCGGTGCATCATCATCCTGCTGATCGACAAAGGTCCCTGAATACGTGACTAGTCGACGAAATAGGTCAGGCCTAAACCATCCCATAGTCAACGCAGCGGCTCCTCCCGAACTGCATCCCATGATTGCTCTTCCCCAGGGATCCTCTGTAAAAGCTAAGTTAGGGTAATCTTTTCTGATCACCTCATCAGCGAGCACGGCCGGCAAGACCTCATTCTCTATAAAAAGGGCCAGACGTCCTGACATCGTATCATATTCGAGCCCCCTCTGACTCCCCTTACTATCATCTCCACCGCTTTGAACAGAGATCGCGATGAATGGTGGTAATTTTCTCTCAGGATTTTTCGATACGGTGAGATTATCGAGTGCATTTCTGACAAGATCTAACCTGCTCGGTCCGTCATGCATAATCATGATAGGAGCCTTGTCTCCGTCATTATATGAGTTGGGTATATAGACAAAAATTTTACGTTCCGTTCGTACTTTTTTATTCTTTAAGTCAAGAGTTTTGTCGTCACCAGAAAATATCTTGCTCTCTTTTAAAAGCATTGAGAACTGGAAATACTTACCCTTCGGATTGCCCTGATCTTTAAGATCAGGATCCAACTTATAATCAGGACCTATCTTAAAGTTACCGTTACCCTTCTTTGTTGAAGGTTCTATTTTCTCATCACCGATTGTGATTCCGATAGAAGCAAAAAAAATGCAAATAGAGAAAAGAGAATAGAGATTCACCTTATTATCAATCATCATCATTACAAAAGGAACGAATCAAGATTACCTGAACTATCAGCAAAAGAATCAGCCTTCAGTCCCATTCTTTTCTGCATAGTAACAAAGAGATTCGCAAGAGGAACATCCTTATCGAAGACTTGATATTTCCCATGCTTGTATCCCATCTCCTTGCCTCCAGCCAAGATAAGTGGGTAATTAGTATTGTTATGCGTCTTGCTGTTGCTACTGCCATAAAAAACGCAAGTATTGTCCAGAACAGAACCATGCCCTTCTTCCATCTTACTCAATTTTTTCAGTAAATACGCCAAGCATTCTGCCTGATAACGGTCCCATTTTCCTCTATTTTCAGCACCCTTTCCTTTACCAGCACCATGAGCTAATCCATGAGCATCTTTATTAAAACCAAGGAGTTTTGGAAACTTGTTCGCTATGGATATTGCCCCATGCATACTTGCTAGCTGGTAAGTGACAAAGCGAGTCGAATCAGTCTGGAAAGCCAAGGCAATTAAATCGAGCATCGTATGAATGAGCTTGCCCGGCGTTTCGCTGTCCGCCTCTAGGCTGAGCCCTTCGGCATTCACTTTAGGTCGGGGCACATTTAACCATTGAGCAGAACGCTCAACGTCCAGCTCAATCTCGCGGACTGAAGTCAAATACTGGTCAAGTTTCTCTTGATCCGCCTTACCCAGTTTGCGATGCATTTCCTTGGCCTCGTCAAGGAGTAAGTCGAGATGGCTGCCAGTACGGGTCAGGCCCTTTCTCTGCACCTCGATGGAACCGCCGTTCAACCCAAACAGGCGTTCAAAAACGATAGCTGGCCTATTAAATGAAGGAATAGGCTGCCCAGTACGGGAGTAAGAAAGCGTGTTGGCCCTAGTGGGCATGCCGACACCACCGTCCGAGGAGAGCACTAAGCTGGTGAAACGAGTGTCTTTACCAAGCTTGTGCGTGCGCGCCATGAACTGATCTAGAGAGATTGAATTTTTTAGCCCAGTAGCAGACAAACTTAATTCCTCGCCAGTAAGAAAAGTGTCTCCACTGTCATGCCCTCCGATACGACGCACCTTAGGGTGGGAAAGTCCTCCCAAGACCGTGACCTGATCCCGGAAAGGCTCCAATGCCTCAAGCGATTTATTGAAAGTAAAATTCTTTCCTGAACCTTTAGGAAACCAATTCCACTGACCATATTCCCCGTCCTGCTTTGGTAAACTCACCCCATATGGAAAATAGATGGAACAGAATCTCTTCGGCGGAGATTTAATTTCAGTTCCCATCAAGGATTCCATCCATGGCACGGCAAGCGAAATGCCTGCTGCCTTAAGCATAGTTCTGCGATTCATCTGAAATACCTTTTCACTCATATTGTAAAGCTCGTGAATGTCATTGGAGAATACATTAATATAGCTGTTATCGCGATAAAAAAGGCCGGCTCGTGACAATGTTTTTCATTAAACTCGGTAAGCGATAGTCATTTGTTGCAAAGTCTCCACTGAGTTTCTCAATTAAGAGTTCGTCCTCCAGACTCAAAGAACGCCCTAGGGCATAAGTCAGTAATTTTGACACCAATGCCTTTGCAAATTGATCACGTCTTCCATTGAGTAAATGCTTCTGCAGATCAATCAAGCCTGATATCTCATGACTTCCCGGCAGGACAGTTTCAGCAGAAATGCGTTTTTTCCGACGCGCCGTCTTTTCCCTAAAGAGTCCAATAGCATCATATTCCTCAAGAGCAATGCCCCACGGATCAATGCCCCGATGACAATCCGCACAAGCCTCCTTCTTTCGATGAACAGCGAGTTGTTCCCTAATCGAAAGCTTCTCAAAATTAGGCACACTTTTCTCAACACCTGGGACATCAGGTGGAGGCGGATTGGGCGGGTCATGCAAAAGTCGTTCCCTTATCCAAACTGCACGCTTAATTGGGTGAGAATCTGCTCCATCTGATCCGGCCAAGAGCGTCGAAGCATGGCCAAGCACTCCACCTGGCCTGCTTGTTCCTTTGAGAGAAACCCTTTCAAAGCGTTGAGATTTGGGTCCCTCCAAGCCGTAATGCTTCGCCAAAGAAGCATTTAACATAGTGAATTCCGCATCGATGAATTGCAGTGCTGATGTGTTACTGCGAAGAATCTCCCGAAAGAAAGCTTGAGTCTCACTCACCATGTGTGGTTTCAACTTGTTATCGAAACCCTTATAGTATTGTGGATTGATAGCAACACGATCGACCCCCTCAAGGTCAAGCCATTGCATACTAAACTGTTCAGCGAAACGGTCAGCCTTTGAGTTAGCTAACATCCTATCAAATTGTTTCCGCAACACGGAAGGCTCTAAGAGTCGACCCGAGTCGGCCAATTCAAAGAGTTCCTCATCCGGCATTGAACTCCAGAGGAAGTAGGATAGGCGAGCAGCCAACTCATGAGCATTTAGTTTTCTCGATTTATCAGAATTGAATGGCTCACTGAGGTAGAGAAAGTTGGAAGACGCCAATGTCGCTGAAAGGGTTTCCTTGAGAGCCAAAATAGGAGAATCCCCCTGCTGCAGCATTTTCTGGTAGTGAGCCATCCATTTTTTTATTTCTTTCCCGTTAACTGGTCGGCGCCAGGCTCGCCGAAGAAAACGGCTCAATAAGTTTTCGACTACCTTTGGATCGGACACGTTCTCTCCTTCATGAATGATTCTCCGGTGCAATGCGGGAGGCCAGGAAGGGTAATCATTGCGAACGAACTCGACGGATTCGATGATGATGCGAGGAAAATCAGGGTCCTCAGGAAAGACCTTAATTTTTCTTTTCCTGATCTTTCCTTTCTTGTCTTTCTCCTCAATTACCTTATTAACAGCTTGGGTAGGAGGCTTGCCATCATCGGTGGCATTTTGCAAAGTGATGATTCCATTGAGCTTGGCACTTGGCACATGAGCTTCGGGGAGCGGAAAAAATTCAGGCCGACCCGGGATTTCATAATACTCCGGATTTCCCGAAGTGATTGTAACCTCTCCGGCATCACCCATTATGTTAAGGGTCAACCCTGAAACGAAATATCCATATTGGGCAAAAAGGATCGGAGCAGGCTGCCCAGGCTTGCGATCTGTGTAGGCCTTTACCCGAATACTAAATTTTCCTGTGCGCGGCAGATCCTTGAAGGACCCGTGCCAAAAATTCACCCGTCCCAGCCGTTCAGAAGAGTTTCCGGTGAAACGCCTACTATTAGGACCTCGGATTTGTCCTTTGTTTCTATCAACGGCTGTAATGCTTTTTTTTTCCTGTTCTCCTTCCACGAGCACAAACCTAAAGGCCTTCCGAGCAATCTTGATATAATTCTCAATTTGAAGGGCAGTCATGCTCAGGGAAGCCCCGTTGTTCTTGAATCCCTCCGAGGATCGTCCGTCAGAAGGAAAGCCCCCATTGTAATCCATCTCGAGCCCGAGTAGATCCATCATTGTGTATTGGTATTCGGTCCGGTTCAGACGACGCATCACCACTTGTTCCCCAGTGCCTCGGCGCGCCTTGGCAGCCTTTTGCAACTCCTCAGTCAACCAACCTACAAGTTTGCGACGTTCGTCTGGAGAAAGTTGCACCTCGTCCTCGGGCGGCATCTCGCCAAGATTGATATTATTTAGTACATCGTGCCACCGCTCCGCCGAGGTGCCCTGAACAATATTCGGGTCAAGCGTGTCCAATCTAAGGTCACCTTTCTGCTTTTTCTGGCCATGACATCTGAAGCAATGACTTTGCAAAAACGGCTTAATCTCTTCCTGGAAAAAATCCATACCCTTTACCACGGATGGAAAAAAGAGCATAAGAAAAGTAAACAGAAGCAACCTCATAGAGAAATAACACTAAACATTAAATACAATATGGTTTTATGATAATGTAAATATCACGCCATTGCATCAAACTTCTCCGCCAAGGCCTTCATTCTCTGAAGGTATTAGTTTTTAAAATCTGCAGTAGTTAAGGCTAACTGAAATTACTAGTGGCTCTTCAATAAATATAATACCTGCGAATTCAGTATCAAGTTTGTACCGAGGCATGGCTGTTACTTCGTTCTCTCGTATAACATAAGCAACTACAAGAATCTTTGTACCAATAAATCCAGTTGAAAAATTATAGCTTTTTAAGAAACAAGTCTTTGAATTCCACAACCATTCCCCTGTCGTGTAACTGCAGACCAATGAATCCGCTCTCCAAACGACCTTCGCTTATATTATCTGTGAATTCGGATGAGAGTTTATCATTGATCCATAACTGGAAAAAATTTCCCTTGGCAACGATGCGACAATCATTCCAATCATGTTTCTTTATTTCAGTGATCTTTATAGCATCCTTTATTTTGCCATGCTTGCCGTTCCCTTTAGCATCAATGACTAAGCTCGTCCCACGTTGACATGGAAATTCCTTCCTCGTGCCGGATCCAAAATGAAAGTCCCAAGCCCCCAGAACACCCGGGCCTATTCCAACATGACCAAGATCAGCATGATACCCTTCGAATGGCCGCTTCCCTGTCTTATCAATTCTTGTTCGCACTTCGACACCAGTATTTCCCTTAGTGACCATTTTATAGCGGAACTTTAGCTCAAAGCTCTTCAGATTTTCGTCTCCTGAATATACCAAATAAACTAGCCGGTTTTCTTCTCCCACACCACGGATGACCCCATCCTTAACTGACCATGGCTCATAACTAGTCTCTGGTGCTTTTCTCCAACCTTTGAGAGTCTTGCCATCAAAAATAGAATTGAATTCCTTCCCCTCATCAGCGCTCAATAATGAATAAGAGCAAAAGAAGATAAATAAAAAAGGAAATCGAATACTAAGCATTAAATTGTTCTTCATGAAGAGGATCATGACAATTCTTACCAACTAGAGTCAAGGTTCCATCTCATGAACTCGATAAAAACGCCTAGGAGAATTCAACGGAATCTGTGTATCCGTGAAGGTCGTGAGTTCGCCTTCGGAAATTACATTATCATCCAACTCTTCCCACAAGACAAGGTCCTCTGACACTTCTATCGCATAAACCTTATTCACTCTTGAATCCCATTCAATGCTAACTCTAGAATCCTCTGCATCAATTCTTAGAGAATTAATTTGAAGCGGAAGGACCTGACCTGCCGCAAGAACCACGATCGCAGAAATTCCTGCATGATGGCCTGGCCGAGTCTGGTCGACAAATACCTGAAGGGTTCCATTGCTATCAACTGTAGTGCTGAAGCTCACTAATTGAGCATCAAAGTTATCAGGTTCTGTGCCAGCATCGAATGTTAAAATCTGAACAGATTCTTGAGTCACTGTATCAATGACAGACAAAGAAAAGACACCTCCCCAGTTATTGACAGAACTTGCTGCATCACTCGTTATCATTTGCACGGACACTGGAAGATCAGCAGGAAGATTAGTAAATGTAATGGTTCCATCAGTCCCGGCGTTATAAAAATTTATTGAATTGGCAATTGCCGCAAGAACCTCAGCATCGTCTCCGCTCAGTGAGCCTAGGGTATTTGCAGTTCGAATAGCTCCAGCAACAGTTCCTTGGATTGACACTCCATTCGATAAGAGCATTTCATCGCCCCAAAAAATATCTTCAAATTCGACACCATTCACCGAACCCCCAATGCCAGGCGGTTGACCAGAAAAAATCATATTTGCTGCAAGAATGACCGGAAGCTGATCTGGATTTAGCTGCGAAGTGTTAGATAGAGTCTCGGCAACAAACTGCGATTTAGCCTCATGACTCAACCCGTTCATTATCAAAATAATAAAACAGATCACACGCAAAAAAAATAATTCACTCATGGCTTTCATATTAACCATGTTCTGAAAAATAATAGATCCTAACAACTTTAAAATAAACGAGTAATGAAGTTGGGAGCCATTCGTTCACTTATATAGAAAAATCAGCTTCTAAATTAATGAAGTTATTTCTTTTTCCAGCGGTGAAATTTTCTCCAATGCTCCCAGTTATACCATACAACTCGCAAAAGAATGATACTTGCTATCCATATGACTACAGCTGCAAACACATTTTCTAAGTTTAACCCTGAACTTATCTTTCCGCTCAAGGCAGCAAATGCCAATGCATTCAAAGAAAAAACTAAGCCCAACACAACAATTGTAAGAGGCACTGGCGCCGTTGGCTTCCATGTGCTGGAGCTACATTCATTGCAAGTGTAGGTTGAACTATCTTCACTTTCCAAATGATAGTCTGTGTGTTCTTCACAGACAGGGCACCAAGGCTTTCTGGAACCTGGACCATTAACTCTCATTCTAGACTATGACTTTATGAATGACATCTCCTGCCACGTCAGTGAGACGAAAGTCCCTACCACTGAAGCGATAAGTGAGCCTCTCATGATCTATCCCCATCAAATGTAATATCGTTGCATGAACATCATGAATGGATGTCCGATCAACGGCCGCATGATAACCGACCTCATCTGTTTCTCCGTAACTTGTTCCACCTTTGATACCTCCTCCAGCCATCCACATCGTGAATCCAAAGGGATGATGATCTCTCCCACTACCTCCTTGCTTGTGCGGGGTACGACCAAACTCTCCCCCCCAAACAACTAAAGTCTCATCAAGTAATCCGCGCTGATCTAAGTCCTGAATGAGTCCGGCCATGGGCTGATCAGTAGCAGCGCAGTGCTTATTATGGTTACCAGTAATATTTCCATGAGCATCCCAGTTATTATCTCCATGCCCACCACCCGAATAGAGTTGAACAAACCTGACTCCCCTTTCCACTAATCTTCTTGCCATTAAACATTGCGTTCCAAAATATTCTCCCGGATTTCCTTTTTCTATTCCATAAAGTTTTTTGGTCGCGTCAGTCTCATCTTCCAGATCAAGAGAACCTGGAGCCGCTGCCTGCATCCGATAAGCCAGTTCGAAGGATTGTATGCGAGCCTCTAACGCAGATTCTGCAGGGTGATTTCTTTGATGATTTCTGTTCATCTTACCGGCAAAATCTAATAACTCTCGCTGTTGTACCTGCCCCACCTGATCGGGTCTGTTCAAGTTCAAGATCGGGGTACCCTTGGAACGTACTGGCGTGCCCTGATAGGCTCCCGGAAGAAAACCCGCCCCCCAGTTCGGCGCTCCGCCAATGGGCCCTCCCCTATAGTCATACATAACGACAAAACCAGGCAAATCCTGATTCTCAGTGCCTAATCCATAATTGACCCAAGAACCCAGGCTAGGGAATCCGGTCCGAATCATTCCTGTATTCACTTCAAACAAGGCAGGAGCATGGCTGATAGAATGCCCATAAACACCTCGCAGCATGGCCGTATGATCAATGACGCGCGACAAATGCGGGTACCGGTCGGAGACCCAGTGCCCGCTCTGACCATGTTGTTGAAACTTATATGGAGACGGGAATAATCCACCATTGCTCCGAGACCCTTTCGTGTCCACATGGTCCCCGACACTCTTCCCAGCATACTTTTCCAGAGCTGGCTTATAATCAAAGAGGTCCACATGGCTAGGGCCTCCATACATGAAAAGAAAAATGACATTCTTTGCACGCGCCGCGAAATGAGGTTGCTTCGAAGCTAATGTCGAACTTGCTCTTGCTGAAGACGCCAGCAGCCCCTGCTCGGACAGCATTGTAGTCAGCGCTAATGATCCAAACCCGCAACCGGCCTGAGTCAGTAAGTCTCTCCTTGAAAGCATTGATGGGTTCACTCTCTTATTAGTCAACATAGCTAAATTCATTCAAAGTAAAAAGTATATGGCAAAAGTTTTCGATGCTCTGACCTTCCTTAGCCAGTAATTCGGAGCTTAGCTTAACTTCTTCTTCCGTTGGTGATCTGGAAAGGGCTGACCAATATGCCTCTTCAATGACTGAACGTTTATCAGAGACGTCAACTGACTCTTTTATTCGTGCTGCAAAGTGATTCGCCTGACCACGGACAAATTTATTATTTAAAAGCATCAGTGCTTGAGTCGGAACCGTGGTCAGTTCGCGCACGCCTCGGCTCTGCATTGAATCAGGCACATCAAAAACCTCAAAGAATGGAACTCTCATCGATCGACGCATAAAAACATAAATACTGCGACGCCAAGTAGCAGGCCCGTCCTTAACATTCACTGGCCATTTGTTTGTGGAGCCGGTATTAATCGCATCCTTCGAGACCCAAGGCTTGACGCTAGGCCCATACATTTTCCGGTTCAAAGTTCCGGCACTATTCATAAGAGAATCCCTAATAATCTCACCCTCCATTCGTCTAGGTGTTCTCCGCCACAAGAGTTTGTTTTCAGGGTCAATGGCATGTCTTTTCTCATCCCATTGAGTCCCTTGCCGGTACACCGCGCTCGACATGATTACTCGGTGCATATTTTTCAGATTCCATCCCGTTCGTATCAATTCACCCGCGAGCCACTCCAACAATTCAGGATGGCTCGGCTTTTCACCTACACTCCCGAAATTATCACTGGTCTTTACTATCCCTTCACCGAAGTGGTGTTGCCAAAGACGATTCACTATAACTCTGGCCAGAAGAGAGCCAGCACCATTTCCAGTGTCCGTCAGCCAATGAGCAAGGCCCGCCCTTCCATCACCGCTCTTCTTTTCACTTAGATTGATCCAAGGCTCAACATTCCCATCTCCTTCACTCAATGCGGCTAAGACCCCAAAACCCAAGTCCCCTTCTTTCTGTTCAACGTCCCCACGTTTTAAGAGTGGATTCTTCCGTTTGTTCCCTCCGTTCCATGTGAGTGCCTTGACATTTGATCCCGAGTCTCCAGCCGCGATATTGCGATGACCAGGCTTCCCAGGAAGAAAAAATCCCACGAGCTTATAATAATCTTTCTGAGAAATCGGATCGTACTTGTGATCATGGCAACGGGCGCACCCAATGGTCAGCCCAAGGAAAGCTGCTCCGGTAGCCGAAACAATATCATCCATTTTGTCATAAGTGGCTTTTTCTCTATCCACCCCGTCAACGTTAGTCACTGTCGAACCCGCAGTCAGAAAACCGGTCAGAGTCACGGCCAATGGATCCTCAGATTTTATCACGTCACCAGCGACTTGCCACCTAACGAACTGATCAAATGGCATGCCTTGATTGAGAGCACGGATCACAGCGTCTCGATACGTCCAGGCACTGGGACGCTCATTATCACTCTCATAACCATGACTCTCTCCGAACCGAGCCACGTCTAACCAGTGACGTCCCCAGCGTTCCCCATAATGAGGACTAGCAAGTAGCCGATCAATGAGTTTAGAATAAGCGTCTGAAGACTCGTCAGCAATGAATGCCTCTACTTCTTCTCGGGTCGGCGCAAGACCTATAAGGTCATAGCTGGCTCGCCGTATAAGTTTGGTCCGTTTAACTTTATCATTAGGACGAATCCCTTTTGATTGGGCCTTCCTAAGTACGAACTTATCTATAGCATTAATGGACCATGTATCATTCTCATGGACCGGAGTTTCTACAAGCTTGATTTGACCGTAAGACCAGAACTTTGAAACTTTTTCGGAAGAGAGCCCTTTGTCGGGAGCGAACACTACAAAAAGCAAAAGACAAAGGAATAACTTTATGACTTTTACTCTCACTCGGCAGAATCTACCAAACACTAGCATTAATGCTAAAAATATAGAGATATAGTAATTGGTAAAGTAACTTTACCCATAAATTATTTTTTTAAAAAATAATTTTTACCTGCTTTTTACTCCTCCGGGACCATGCCGGATATAAATTTGCGAAATCCTTCAATTCCAATTTGGTATGCGCCTAACTGATCGTCCGTCAATATTGAACTCATACTTTCGACCCTACTATCTAACGCACCATCAATGACACTAATAAATTCTTCCCTAGTAGAGTTCTCGTTTAATAGTGTCCCCGGCTTTTCTTTAGCATTAATCTCAATGAGAGCGTCCCAGGCCTCTCTCATTTGCTCCTCAGTAATACCAGGAATGTCCTCAATACCATCAAGATCCCCCTTGGTCTTATTTTCGATTCTTTCAACTTCACGCTCCTCCGCATAAGCCTCGTACTCCTCTAACTGCTCCCCTGAAAGGAGTTCCCTCATTTCCTCGTCTATCTTCGAATAATTTTCTTCGTCCGATGCAATCATATCCGCAACAGTCGCTTTTCCTGTCAATAATTTCATTCCAGCCACCGAGTTCCGAGCCGCTTTATCATTAAGGAGTCCTTCCAATGTCTCTTTTTGTGCAGGGCTCAATTTAAGCCTGCTCGCAATTTCCTCAGTTTCTTTCTGGGCTTCTGCCTTATCTTTAGCGTCGCCAAGTGCCTTAAGGGCCTCCCATGCCGCATTTGACTCATCATCCTTTTTATCTTTATTTTCATCTTCAGAATCTTTTGAACTTTTTGAAGAAGACGAACCTTTATCTGGCCTAGTATCAACTAATGAAAGCTTAGGAGGCTTATTTGAATTATTCTTTTTATCTGAACCTGTCTGCAGTTCCTGATTCACTGGAGATTTGACCACTTCTTTAGAATCATCACCTTTAAATACATATTGAGCAAAAAGAACGGCAATGACTCCAGCAAGGGTACCAATAACAACACCGAAAATTAGTTTGGAGGGAGGATTTTCATTCATGATAGTAATATTACTCTTGGAATTTAGA
>SHBV01000055.1 GCA_004211885.1 Verrucomicrobiaceae bacterium | reverse complement strand
CACTGGGGGCGGGCTTTGACTGATCCTTTGAATTATTTGCGGCTTCTTGATTAGGTTTAGGGTCTTCTGCAAAACCATGGCCAAGAATAATAATTAATGAAATAAAATTAGCGATGAGTTTTCTTTTCATGTTTTGGTTGTTGAGGTTTTGTTTGGCCGATTATGATAATCTAATCAGTGTAGATTATAATTATAGGAGGGCTAAGGTTATTTGAAATCTTAATAATTTAAAGTTCTTCGCCAAAATATATTTTCACATAGTTCATGCCCTTGGTCTCATCCCAGCCCTGTTCTAATAATTTTTCGGATTGATCTAAGAACTTGGATGTGAATGTTAAGTCTGCTCCAGTATCAAGTTTCATACGTTTTTTTAGCCGTTTACGGGCTTTAGTCGCCTCTTTCTTAGATATTGTGAATTTATCTTTTATATTATTATCTGCGTTTTCTTCGTATTGTTTTTTGAATGAGGTGAATTGGTCTACCAGTTCAGGTTCACCAAGGGCCTTTTCAAAATTTCTAATTTCGAAATCTTCACTGTCATTTAAATAATTAAGGGCACGGTTAGCGACTGCCATTCGGGTATTTTGATCAGTTTCCGATTTGAGCCCTTTGTCAGCAAAGTTGATGCAGAGCTCTCCGAATTTTTTGGTCATATAATCTTCATCTCTGATGGGGGCAGCTGCCACAAAGTCTTTGTTCCAAAACTGCGTATTCCCAGATTTATCAAAGAGATAGACAATATAACCTTTTTCTTTTTGATGATTCAGAATGAGACAGCCCTTGTCCACTTTGTCTGGATAAATTCCATGTTGAGTTTTTAGGGTCAGGTCCCCATTTTCATCCGAAATTTGGAGAAAAGGTACCTTATTCTCGCTTTTTATAATACATATTCCTGATACAGATTTACCACTAATGATAATTCCCTCCATCATGGAAATACAGAGATCTCCTGATTTAATGTTTGGGTGATAAGATTTTGTGTATAGGTGATGTGCTATTTCTTTCGCCGTATCTAATAGGGCGTCATTGTCATTGAATGCTGTATAAGCATAATCAAAAAGAGGGTTTCCTTCTTTAGTTTTGATTCCCTGCAATTGATGCGGGTCCAGAGATCTGAACGGATTTAGAAAGCAACTAGTGAGAAGGTCAGATTCCTCTTCATCAAATTTACACAATTCCTTAGAGGTAAGAAGTGGCTCACCTTTGAGTGGATTGCCAATTTTCGCTAGGGCAAGACTAGTGAGTCCTGCTTCTCTTAAGTTCGCCGCAAAAGCCATGAAGGGGAGAAAAAAGATCGCGGCAGGAAGCTTGTATTCAATTCAAGAAATTAGCAGATTTATTCTTTAACTGTAATTGTTATTTCTTCTGAAATTACAGGAGGCTCATGTAGCCTATGCAAATGATCAGCAAACACTAGTTTCAGAGTATGTTTTCCCGGTTTGAGCTCAATCAATGTTTCTGTCTGGCCGGCTCCAAAATGTTTGAGTGTTTCTGACATTGGAAGTGGTAGGCTTTTGTCAAACTTTGCTCCATCGATAATTAAATGATGGTGACCAGTGTTGGGAAATTTTATTCCTGCGGGAGCAATCCCCATTTTCTTTAGGCCGAACTTGACTAGGAATTTTGTTTTTACTGTTTTCCCATCTTTAGGGAAAATAATGTAGGCTTTTGCACCTTTAGGCGAAGTCATTTTAGGTTCAGCCTTTGGTTCTGACTTTTTAGATTCCTCGGCAGAAATGATGCTGGAGGCGGTAAGAAAAAAGGCAGCGGTTACGAGAGTGTTTATTATGCTCATATGATTTATATATTTTGAATATAAGATTTAACTAGGTTCTCCAATCAAATGTCGAGCACGTTATTGAAGATTTTATCATAAATTTAAACCAAAGGGCCGGTCCCCCTTTTAAGGGGGCCGGCCCTTTGAGCTGTAACTATTATACTTTTATTATTTAGATGCGAGGTTCCGTGTTCCTTTTAAGAAGCCATTAGTCGTAATTTTCTTTGGTGCTGCATCGGCATTA
Source organism: Verrucomicrobiaceae bacterium (assembly GCA_004211885.1). GTDB lineage: Bacteria > Verrucomicrobiota > Verrucomicrobiia > Verrucomicrobiales > DEV007 > EC70. The sequence goes on along the minus strand of SHBV01000055.1, from coordinate 19,120 downwards.
AGGTCTCCTATAGCATATTGTATTCCTGCTAGATAATGTTTAAGAACATCTGGGTTCCAGTAGATTTCATCTCTGTGTCCAAGTGAGCAGTAGAATATTCTGCCTTCACCATATTTATCGAGCCAAGCAATTGGATATAACCCTTCCTTGCCAGTATTACCTTTACCCTTATCTACAATTTCACCAGAAAGGCTAAGAAGCATGCGTCGCTCGTCTGCGGAAGCAGTGTCTTTACGGAATTGATAAATTTCGTCAGCGATTTCAAAATCTTTTCCAGCAAATGCAGCATTAAGTGGGTGGGTTGGCTCAAGATTCTTGACTCTTATTTTAGTGTGCCAAGGATGCCCAGCAAATGCTCCACCCATCATGTCGTTGAAATCTTTCCAGTTCTTATAGGTATCAGTAGCTGAATGCATGCCGATTAATCCTTTTCCTGACTTTACAAAATCGACTAAGCTTTTTTTAAGTCTATCTTCTCGGCCTTCTTCTTTGGATTTAAATACCTCTCCAGTTGTGTTAAGGAAGATTACCGCATCAAATTCTTTTAATTTATCAGGCTCAAAGAAGGAATCATCTTCAGTCGCAGTGACTTCAAATGCACCTGTTGATTTACCCATTTGTTTCATTGCCTCGACTCCAGTCGGGATCGACCCATGTCTGAATCCGGCAGTTTTTGAGAAGACTAGAACCTTACGGGCTTTATCAGGTTTAGCTGGAGCCGATTTTGGTAGGTTAGCAGTAATTTTTTCGGCGTTTAATTGCTTTTTATTTTTCTGTGCATTTGATGCCGCCATTGCTGCGGCCAGTATGCTGACAGGGATTAAGGCTGTAAGTGTTCGTAGATTCATAATTAGATATTTGATTATTTGAGCAATTTTTTCTTATCGATATCATTAAATAATGACGTGTTCCTGATTATTTCTCAACAACGATATGAAAAATTACTTGTAAAATTAATTATGTGCCAAGGGACCTATGGAACATGATTGATTTATTTAACCCTTTTATTTTGCTCATTATGAGCTTGTTTTTATTTAAAACTTTTATGATTTGAGGGTTATTGCTATTTTTATCATCGGACAAGTAAGAACCAATTTTCATATAAATTTCTTTTTTTGCAGTTTCTATGGATCCAATTTTTGCAGAATAAGTGGCTACCAACTTCGCTGACTTGGTAACTTTATTCATGGCTTCTGAGATTTGATTTCGAGTATCACTTTTAAAGTTTTTAAGATTTCTTTCGGTTCTTTCGATCTTTAAATCGTTTTCTTTTACCCGAAGTTTTAGCATTCCTATTTTTTTTCTTCCTTGGGTGTATTCATCTTTAAGGCGTTCAACATTGTTTTGTGTCTCTGAGGCTTCCTCGTTGTTATCGGTTTTTTTTAGATTAACACTCAACGCTATGAATTGACTTTTGCTTAATTCGCAATGCTCTTCCTTAGACTTTATTTCATTATTAAGCTCAATAGATTTCTGAATCAGTTTATTTTTTTCAGTACTGATGGAAGTCATAGAGGTCTCTGATTTAGCTGTTAAACTGTCAGCTTTATGGGTCAGATCATCGTTTTGCTCTCGAATTCTTTTGTCTTCAATTTCAAGATTTTCCTGTTCATTAAATAATCTTTTCAATTCCCAATAGTTTTCTGATAGCTGTAATATTTCACGAGTGTCTTCCCATGAATTGCAACCCAGAGTTTCTTTTTTCTCGGTTAGTAGATAAACTAATCGAGAAGCAGTTATATAATGATTTTGTTTATTACAAACTCCAACGGATTTGAGTAATTTTCTTACAATGAATCCGATAGAAGTCATGTTTTACTCTTTGTGATTAACTTTTAAATATCATTTACGAGACCCTCAACATGAACAGGTAACCCTTAACACATCATGACATTAATTGCTTTTCTGGAGGCTGGCAATGACTTGAAAATCTTCAAGAGTTGTAGTGTCTCCACTCACTTCGCCGCCGGCACAAATTTCTTTGAGTAATCTGCGCATTATTTTTCCACTGCGAGTTTTAGGTAGGGCGTTAGCGAACCGGATGTCATCTGGTTTTGCAATTGGGCCTATCTCCTTACTGACATGATTGCGAAGCGTCGTTACTAGCTTTGCTCCATGCTTGATGCCTTCTTTGACGGTCACGAAGGCAACTACTCCTTGTCCTTTTATTTCGTCTGGCCTGCCTACAACAGCGGCTTCAGCTATTGAGGGGTGTGATACTAGTGCACTTTCTACTTCTGCAGTTCCTAGTCGGTGACCTGACACATTTAGAACATCATCGAGTCTGCCTACGATCCAGAAATTACCATCACTATCTCTACGAGCGCCATCACCAGCAGTGTATATTCCCTCATAGTCATCCCAATAGGTTTTTTTGAACCTACGTTTGTCCCCGTAAATGGTTCTTAGCATTGATGGCCAGGGTTTTCTAATGACTAATCTCCCGCCTTCATTTGCTTTGCATTCCTTTCCTGTTTCATCCAATATTGCAGCGTCGATGCCGAAGAAAGGCAGGGTTGCAGTTCCGGGCTTGGTTGGCGTTGCTCCAGGTAAAGGACTGATCATGATTGCTCCGGTCTCAGTTTGCCACCAGGTGTCTACTATCGGGCACTTTCCACCACCAATCTTTTCGTGGTACCACATCCAGGCTTCTGGGTTGATGGGCTCACCGACTGATCCCAGTAAACGTAAGGAGCTCAGATCGTGAGCTTCAGGCAAATGATCCCCCGCTTTGATGAAGGCTCTAATTGCAGTAGGGGCAGTATAAAATATTGTAACTCCATGACGTTCGATAATATCCCAGAACCTAGCAAAGTCAGGAAAGTTTGGTGCACCTTCATACATTAAACAAGTGGCTCCGTTTAGTAATGGTCCATAAACGATATAACTGTGTCCAGTGACCCAACCCACATCTGCAGTGCACCAATAAATATCATCGTCGCGTATATCAAAAATGTACTTGGTCGTTGAGTAGGTGCCTGTTAAGTATCCACCTGTAGTATGTAGAATGCCTTTAGGCTTTCCGGTGGATCCGCTAGTATAAAGAATATAAAGTGGATGCTCGCTATCGAGTTGAGCAGGAGGGCAATCAGTTGATGCGTTTTCCATAGCCTTGTGCCACCAAATATCGCGGCCCCGCTTCATTTTTACTTCATTTTTACAACGCTCTAGAACTATAACTTTTTTGACGAGTTTTGATTTTTTTAAAGCTTCATCCACATTTGCTTTGAGAGGAACTACCTTGCCTCGTCGCCAACCTCCATCTGCTGTTATGATTGCACTTGCTCCAGAATCCTCTACACGATCCAAGATGCTAGTCGCTGAAAAGCCACCAAAAACGACAGAATGAACAGCTCCTATTCTTGCGCAGGCTAGCATTGCAATTGCGGCTTCCGGAACCATTGGCATATAAATAATTACGCGGTCACGCTTTTTGATTCCTTGGTTCTTCAAGGCGTTGGCAAATTTACAGACTTCGCGATGCAGTTGCGCGTATGTAATGGTTCGCGTTTCTCCAGGTTCACCTTCCCAAATAATTGCTGCTTTGTTTTTACGTGGACCATTTAGGTGTCTGTCCAAACAATTCTCCGAAGCATTTATTTTTCCACCTACAAACCACTTTGCGAAGGGCGGGGTCCATTGAAGAACCTTGGACCATTTTTTCTGCCAATGCAGCTCCTTTGCTTCTTTTGACCAGAACTTAGATGGAGATTGAATGGACTCCTTATATATTTTCTTATATTGGGCAAGGCTACTGATACGAGCACTTTTAGAAAATTCTTTTGTGGGTTTGATAACCCGATCTTCAGTGAGATGAGATTCTATTTTTTTGGTCATGATTTTTTAACCAGTGTTATTTCTGTATAAATTAGCGATCAAATTGATCGTTCTCAATCCTTTGTTTCATTGAATAATTTATTAAGATCTTTTTTCCCAATAAATCGCCAAGATCCAGGTTCGAGCGAGGTGTCAACCAGATTGCCGATCCTGACTCGGATCAGTCTTGTTACTCGATAATTTAAAGCCATTAGCATATAGCGTATTTGGCGCTTAAGCCCCTGTTCCAAAGTGACTGCGATGTTTCTTTTTGATACTTTTTCGACTGATAAAGCTCGGGCGAATCCTGAATCTATTTCGATGCCCCTTAACATTTGTTCTTTGTGAATTTCTTGAAAAGGGGAGGAGATAGAAACGAGATACTCTTTTTCAATTTTTGTTTTTGGATGAGATAGTTTTTGAGAAACGTTGCCTGAATTTGTTAATACAATCAGGCCCTCACTATCAAGGTCCAAACGGCCTGCATAATGAATGTTTCGTTGGGTCTGTAAGTGTTTTGGAAGTAGTTCGAAGATTGTAGACCTTCCTTGTGGGTCATCCCTTGAGCATATGTAGCCTCTGGGCTTGTACAGAAGTATATTTATTGACTCGTATTGAGGTTTAAGTATTTGACCATTTACTTCTACTTGGTCCTCGGGCCCTACTCTAGTTGAAAGAGAAGTGCAAACCTCACCATTAATGATAACTCTGCCTTCAGTTACAATTACTTCGCATGAACGTCTTGAACCTAATCCGCAATCGGCGAGGAATCGGTTAATTCGGAGCTTTTGAGCGCCTGAAGATGACAAAGAAGATTGACCGGTATTTTTCCGGCAAGAAAGGATTAATCTAAGGGCTTGGTTTTTGGGAGGCCAATTGGGCTATTGGAATCTTTCCATTTTCCCATAGTTTTAAGCAACTTAACACGCTCGAAGCGTTTCAATACGTTTCGTTTTGCACCAACGGTAGAAGAACCTTTAAGACTGCGGTGTTGAGACATAGCGTATAAAATAGATTAAAATATGAACCCGATCATTTGATCGGGCATGGAATTTATAGGGTTTCTTGATACTCGCAAGCCATTTTTATTAAGAAAAATAACTAAAAAATTTAGATTAGTCTAAATCATACCTAGTTTCATCTTTCCCTCTTCAGAGATCATGTCCTGAGTCCATGGGGGATCCCATACCAATTCGACTTTTGCACCATCTATACCATTAATATTTTTGATCTTATTTTCTGCATCCGCGGCAATTGTCGGTCCCATTCCACATCCTGGTGCAGTGAGCGTCATTTTTACATTGGCTTGTTTTGCATCGCTCTCTTCAATCACATTGCAATCATATACGAGCCCTAAATCGACAATGTTCACAGGAATCTCAGGATCAAACACTGTTCTGAGCTGTTCCCATACAGCATTTTTGTAATCATCTGCACTAGCATTAACATCCAAATTTACTTTTTCGGTTGCCGGCTGTTCATTTTTTTCTTCTTTCAGGCCTAAAGCATCCGAATACTCTTCAGAAATTCTAGCCAATCCTTGATCCGTTGCGACCGTATACGTCCCGCCGAGTGACTGAGTAAGTATGACTTTAGTTCCTGCTGGTAATTTAAATGTGTCACCACTTGGTATTTGAATGGCTTCTACTTCGCGTGACAATTCTAATTCCCCGCCATTTGGATTTGTTTCGTTCATTATTTCTGACCTTCTGTATCTGTTATTGGGATTACTTTAATCTTACCAGCAACTGTGCCTGCTTGCACGAGACTTTTTGACAGAGTTGATTTATCTTTTTTAGGAGTGCCTAAGTTTTTATTTGGATTTTCCTCCAGGGCAGATCTTAAGGCGCCTTCTACCATTTCGCCACAATGTAATTTCATTGGCGGAAGTGATCCTATTTCAGCTGTCATCTTGTCCGCTGATAAATTTTTTGCTTCATCAATGGTTTTCCCTTTGAGCATTTCGGTTGCCATGCTCGCAACGGCAATTGCAGTTTGGCATCCAAAGCTTTGGAATGTTGCTTTATCTATAATTTTTTTCCCTTCACTTTCATCAAATTTCAAGAACATCCTGACCATGTCACCGCATTCTGAACTGCCCACAGTACCGACCGCGTCAGCATCAATCATCTCACCCATGTTTTGGGGATTTTCTATGGAATCTTGAATTTTTTTTTCTAGAAACTCTTCCTCTTCGTTCACTTTTCTAACTAAATACTTAGTGAGTAAATATGCAAGTGAAGCAATCGGTGAAATTTCTTACAAGCATTCGCAGATAAGAACTATTTACTTTCCAAGTATACGCTAGTCCTTTTCGTTTATATCCTGAATATATAACCCCTTTAACATGATTGTTATTAGCTTGCTCGGAAATGGGGGTCCATTGATTATGAATGGCTGTATGGTTTAGAAGGAGTCCTTCGATCGTGGGGTATTTTTGACTGATTAAGTGTAATCATGCTTTGCGGAACGCTAATGTTCAGTGAGCGAATAATTGATTAGATAAAAACATTTTCGATAATGTTGGATTATTTGATGAAATTATCTTTAATAAACAATGATGGCGAAACTGGTCGCTACTTTCTGTTTTTTCTTAGCCCTTTCAATTGTTCGAGTCAAGGCTGACGAACAATCGCAGGAAGGTTCATTGTCGGGTTTAATGCCCCATGAAGCTTTAGTGTTTTTTGAAACGATAGGTTTTTCAAATTTTCTTAAAGAAGTGAAGCAATCAGAAGTGCTTCAATCGCTACTTTCAAGTGGTGATCTTGAGGATATTAAGTCTAGCCATTTTTTCAAAGAAGCTGCATCTGTGTGTCGAGTCCTTGAGCTTGTTCTTCGTAAAGATATATGGGAACTAAATGATAGATTTTTAAGTGGGAGAATGGCCATCGCGGCTTACCCACCTAAGGAAGATTCTGATGATCCTGAAGTAGTCATATTAATTAGGCCATCAGAGCCAAGTGGCTGGCTTAAAAACCGCATTCGTTTCGCTCCTTTACTGAGGTTAGGAATAAAACGTATAGGGAAGGAAGATTTTCAGAGGGGTGTATTTGCTTATCGGACCCGGGGAAAAATAGAAGATGCAACATTATTTGCTTTGCATGATGAATGGATTTTGGCAGCTACGAATAAAAAATTACTCAAGCATGCGGTAGCTTTACAGGGATCGGAAGTTGTTGATTTGGATAACCCATTATCAATTTCAAAGGGTTTAAAGTATCGAAAAATGAAGAGGAGCATGGGTAATAAACATTTGGCAAATGTTTACCTGAACACTGAGAAGATTTCTGAGATTGATGGAAGGTTTGGTATTCCTGAACAGATAGATGATCCGATGTTATCTCTATTTTTGGGAGATGCTATCGAAACTATAGGGAGTAGTTCCTATGCAGGGATTACTTTAAATTATAACAAGAATGAACTTCTTTTAAATGTTTGCATGGATAGGGATTCATCTGATTTAAAAGAAAGTGCTAAAAATGATTTAGTGGTTAAAAAGAAACACCAAATTTTAGAACCTCCGAAAGTATCAGGTTATCTTGGTGGAATTTCAATTTTTCAACCATTTGCTGAATCACACAAAAAGCGAGAGGACGTATTTAAATCTACGATTATACCTGGTTCTGAGCTAATTAAAGGAAAGCTTGGTGATTTTCTTTTTGGTGAATTGGAGGATAAAAATGAAGGATTTTTTGGTGATTCTATTGTTTTCTTATCCGCTCAAGCAAATGATGCAGGTGTAGATGAACAAGGCATCAAACTTCCAGGATTTTGTTTCATAGTTGATCTTAAAAAGATAGAGGGAGCAGAGGTAGCAATTAAAAATTTTTCTGAAGTGATGTTATCGGAAATAAGCCCTAAGGAAGGTGCTAATTGGATCGCAGAGAATGAACTTTATCACGGTCTGAATATTTTGGTTTCTCGGATCAAGGACACTAAAGAGGTAAATGCTCTTACACCTGCATCAGTCCGTTTAGATAATCTATACATTGTGAGTTCTTCGCGTGATCTTTGTGTTGCTGTCATAGATTATCTTTTAACTGAGGGAAAAACAAAGATGATAACAAAAGAACTTTTGTTTAACGTTGAGTTTTCTGAGTTATTACATTTTTTCTCAACTAACAGGACTGCATATGAAGAAGAGTTTGTTAGAGGAGGAAGGAGTAAAAAACAAGCGGAAAAGGATTATGAAAATCTTTATAAGCTTCTCAATGGGTTTGATTCAATTACAGGATCATCTGAGAATATAGACGGCAACTTTAAATTTCAGTTCGAGGGAAAATTAAAGTCTTTAAAAAAAGAAAAGGATAAATGATTAACGCTTCCTTGCCTGTTTTGCAGGCGGCTTAGGTGTCCTTTCGCTACTGCCTCTTACGATTCGACGTTGTGGAGGTGGTTTTACGGTCTTGCTGCTAGTTTTCGGAATGGATAATTTGCGCTGAACAGTTTGTCGTTGTTTTTGTTCTGCGGCCTGCCTTTGAGCGATTTGATTTCGCCGTGCTCTATCTTCTGCGAGTTTTCTGGCTGCGGCGATTTCCTGTTGCTGTCTTGCCTGAACAGTTTGTCGTTGTTTTTGTTCTGCGGCCTGCCTTTGAGCGATTTGTTCTCCCTTAGCCTTATCCTCTGCGAGTTTTCTGGCTGCGGCGATTTCCTGTTGCTGTCTTGCCTGAACAGTTTGTCGTTGTTTGCCTGGATTATTTTCCTTTAAGGGGATTGCTTTAGGTGTTTTGCCTGCACTAATTGAAGGTACGACTACATTTGATTGTATTCTAGTAGCTGTTCCTTTGGATGATGTTTGGATAGGAGTTTCCAAGTTCGGTATCTTTGCTTCAGATATGCGACCATTGTTTTCTGACTTGTTGGATTCATTACTTAAACCAACTACTTTTATCCTCTTGTTATGGAGTCTCTGATTTACTGGTCTTACCAAATCATTTTGTTTTTCAGCGTCGTTGTGAATATGTCTTCTGAGTTTTCTTTCCTCATCCTGACCGGCTAATTCATTCCATCCATTATCCACTTCTACTTTGTGCACTTTTCTTAATGCGGGCCGATTACTGGGCCTATCTGGATGGCTAGGTTTAATCCTTTCATGTACAACAATTTGATTTGATGAATGATTTGCTCGATTAATAGCTCCGCGTTTCCCTCTATTTTTCACTATTTTAAGGGTCGGGTGATTTTGGTGGTGGTGCTTCACTAGGTAGTCTCTATTTGGTCCTCTGCAATGGATGTGATTGTTGCTCGATCTAGAGCTGGACAAAATAAGAGTCACATTCTTTGTCGATAGAATCAGTGATGCGTTCTGTCTGCGATTGATGACTGAATTGTGGTAGTTCGTTAAGCCAAAGTCTTGAATTTTAACAAAGCTATAATGGCTCGGACCAATATTGCACCGTGAATCAACCCAGCGTCTGATACCAGTGTGATGGTGCCATGTTGCTCTGGGCGGAAGCGGAGACCAACCAATGTGGTTTGGGGAAGTTCTCCAAGACACCCAAGCAGGTGCCCATTCTCTTCCTGGTACCCAGCACCAACCTAGCGTTCTGTATTTGATCCATCTCCCGTAATGATAGCATGCCCATCCCCATGGTTCTGGTGATGTGAAATGCCATCCCAATTCGGTGTAATGCCACTGTCCCACAGTGTATGGTGACCACTCTACAATTCGAGTAGTGTTTGGTCTCCAAACTTCACCATAGCTTTCTGTGGATAACCAGTCTCCGTGTGGCTCAAGTGCTTCTCCAAAATCCTCTCTGGCCTGTTGATCAGGAACGAATTCAGGAAGCTTTTGCTCTTCTATGTCTGAAATATTTTCAGCGAAAAGATCATCAGATGGTCCCAAATCTTTTGGATTTTCCTTATTCGGTAAATCTGAAGATTGTTCACTTAACTTTTTTTCGATTGATTCTTGATTTTCTTTGAGCTGTTTTTCTAATTCATTAATGCGTTCGGTTAATAGATCTATTTTTTTTAATAGTATATCTTCTCGTTGGTCCTGAGTGGCTCCAGTCTCATCTTCAATTGCAGCGGGATCAATTGCAGCGGGATCAATTGCAGCGGGATCAATTGCAGCGGGATCAATTGCAGCGGGATCAATTGCAGCGGGATCAATTGCAGCGGGATTAATTGCAACGGGATTCGGCCTGCTCGTTTGTTTAGTTAGAATCTGATCTGCTCGGATGAGCAAAGTAGACACAGCACTAATTAGTATTATTATTCCGATATAGTTCCAAATTTTCATCCTTCGTTTGACCTCATAGGCTCTCGTTTTATTCAAATAAAAATAAAAAACTTTTATTTCAGACTAAGTAATCTGTTTGTAATCTATTTATGATTATTTAATCATGTTTCACACAAAATGAACATTAAAAGCATTTCATTAAGCGTATTTTGCTTTATTACCCCTTTTTGTCAGTTGGCTTTAGCTCAATTCCCGTCCAGAGAAGGGTCAGGAAGAGGGGGGGCAGGCAATCATCCTCTCTTAAGAGCATTGGACATTAATGGTGATGGGTCCATTTCATCTGAGGAACTTGAAGAAGCATCGGAATCGCTTTTGAGTTTAGATAAGAATAAGGACGGGGAAATCTCAGGTGACGAGTTAAGGCCTGATCGGTTTGGTAGGGGTAGAGGACCATTGAATGCTAATGAAGGCGAAAGGAATGGTCCGGGCCGTGGACAGACCGGAGAAACAAGGCGAAGATCAGGCGGGCCTAGGCCAAATGATTTGGGGGAATCTTTATTAGATTTGGGAGAGCCAGGTATAGCTTGGTACCCACGACTGGAAGATGGAATTACAGAAGCTAAAAGGATGAATCGACCGATTCTCTTTATGGCTGTGGCTTCTCAGTGTGGGGGTATTCCTGGTGTTTTCTGACCTGGGTACACTGCCACAAAGAACAGTTTGTTCAGTGATCCAGATGTTATCAAAGCTTCCAGGAAGTTTATTTGTGTTCGAATAGACTCGTATGAAAGTGAGGAGAACCAAAAAATTGTACGAAGCCATTTAGGTGGGAGATTTGAGAATACCGCTTTTTGTGTCATTGCTCCTGACGGAAAGGAAAGATTGACCCGAAGCGGCCGTGGCCCTCAGCACATATATCGGGATTTTGATGATATAGTTGCTATTGCTGATCGATATAAATCGAGAGGAGATATCTTGAATTCTCACATTCCAGATTTTAATAGTTTTGCATTGGCATTAAACGTTTCATCAGCAGACCAGAAAATCCTTTTGCTCATTGCAGGCGATGAAGACGAAATTGTCGCAGCGGGTAAGAGAATTAGATCTGTCGTATGGAATAAAAACGTTATGGGGCGATTTAATTATGACTTTGAGTCTGATAGCAGTTCTTGGACTGGTCCATTATCATCGAAGAGTAAAGGATCCGGATTTCATCTAATCAGGCCTGGAGAGTTTGGTTTGGAGGGACAAATTGTTATGTCGCTTTCTCTGAACGCATCAAATTCGAATCTACTTAAGGCAATGGTTGTAGCGAACAGAGACTATGCAAAAAGCACCAAGAAGAAGATCTACAGTAGTCATGTTGTTGAGGGGCGAAGACAAGGCAAAAGAATTGAAATGGCGGTGCCGTTTGGCGAGGACCGAGATGGCGATGGTAAAATTGATCACCGGGCAGGTTCGGGCAATAGAAAACGATGAACTCACTGATTGGCTAGGCGATCTAGTAAGCCATCATACATTTTTTTAATTTTTTTTGGAAGTTTCTTCTCTGTTCCCTGATAGCGTCGCATCTTTTTATCTATTGTGGAACTCAGAACTTTATCTGCTTTTTCGCGATCAAATTGGATGTCCAGAAATTTAAAAAGTGGCTCCATTGCTTTTGATGCGATATCTTTTTGAAATAGGGAATTGTAATCTACTATGTGAACTGGGTATTCGTGCTTTGTATTCCAGAAATTAAGAATCGAGTCTTTCCATCCTGCATAAGTCAGTGGTAGTGGTAATCCGGTCTGGCGTGTCATTGAACTTGCGGATTCCCAAGGATGACGAAGAACAAAAAGCACTGATCCAATGTCACCATGAATCTGCCAAGGATCCATCAAATAGCAGAACCTAGGATCTTTGACGATTCTATTGTTAAGTTCTTTAGATAGTGAAATTATTTGATCGGATTTTTTATCGGCGCGTTTCTGAATCAGTGATTTCTTTGAAATTAATGGAGCCAAAGCCAATGAGGATATTTTACGTAAACGGATTAATGGATTCTTAGGCCACATCGATTCTATCCATATTTTAGATGATGACCATGGTCCAAAGAGGAGTTCATGATTGAGTTTATTTACTGACTTGTTTTCGAAGTAACCTTTACTGTTCCACTTGTCAGCTTTGACCAATTCTTCATGGGATCCAAAATCTCCACCTAATTCATGAAGTAATTGGCAGATAAATGAACTTCCACTCCTAGAGCAGCAGGTGACGATACGCATTAGATTTTAATGTGTTTCCTAAGCTATTACATCTTTGATGACTTTACCGTGAACGTCAGTTAAGCGAAAATCTCTACCTGCATACCGGTAAGTCAGTTCTGTATGATTAATTCCCATTAAACCGAGAATGGTTGCGTGCAGATCGTGGAAGTGAATAGGATTCTTTTCTGCGTGGTATCCGTAATCATCAGTGCTTCCATATTGTATCCCTGATTTAGTTCCACCGCCAGCCATGAACATGGTGAAGCCGTGAGGATTATGATCGCGTCCGTTATTGCCCTGAGCGACGGGAGTCCTTCCGAATTCACCGCCCCAAAGAACAAGAGTGTCATCTAATAGTCCACGCTGTTTTAGATCAGTGATTAATCCAGCCACTGGCTTGTCCATTTCTTTTGAAAGCTTTTCATGTTCTGCCCGCAAATTTCCGTGCGAATCCCAATACCGGTGAGTTACCTGCACGAATCTCACTCCTGATTCACTGAGTCTTCTTGCCATGATGCATTGTTTGGCAAATTCTGCAGTTGGTTTTTCGTCTGACCCATAAAGTTTATTAATGTGTGCGGGTTCCGCGGAAATATCTTGAATTCCGGGCGCCGTCATTTGCATGCGAAAGGCCAGTTCGTAGGATTCAATACGTGATTCCAGATCAGAGTTAAATTTGTGCTTTGTAAGATGTTCTTGATTTAGAGCATTTAACAGATCGATTTCTTTTCTTTGTTTGGACCGATCCGTTAAAGGGTTATTAATGAAGGGAATTTTCATTTCTTTGCTGTTTCCCCTGATCATGGTTCCTCCATAACGGGGAGGAAGAAATGCAGAGGACCAGGCTCCTGACCCTCCATGGCTACTCGGAGGATTAATCGTGATGAAGCCTGGAAGATTATTGTTTTCACTTCCGAGTCCATAATTAATCCAAGACCCCATGGCCGGACGGGTGAAGGTGTCTGAGCCGGTGTGCAGTTCAAGAAGTGCTCCTCCGTGTCTGGAATTTGAGCAATGCATTGAATGTAAGAAACAAAGATCATCTGTGATTGATGATATATTGGGAAGGAGTTCACTGACCCAAGCTCCGCTCTGGCCGTATTGCTTAAAGTTCCAAGGAGATGCCAAAAGATTGCCGGTCTTGGATGATACAATGCGTGGTTTATCGTAGGGTAAAGGTTTACCGTTATTTTTCTTCAGAGATTCTTTTGGATCAAATAAATCAAGGGTCGATGGCCCTCCGTGCATGAAAAGAAAAATGACCCTTTTAGCTTTAGCTATGCTAGGAGACAGAGTCGCTGAAGGGGATTCAGTTGTCAGCATTGAGTTCAATGCGAGTGCCCCAAACCCAATGCTACTGCCCCTGAGCATGTCTCTTCTGCTGAGGGGTCGGGGCTGACGATTTAAGCAAAGTTCCATTTTAGTTTTATATTATTCAATATATAAAAATTCGTTTGATGCAAATAAAGTTCGAGCGAATGCTGCCCATGCAGCTATTTCATTGTCTGTTGAATATGTATGTATGAATTTTTCAATACGTAAGGTCTCGGTTTCAGTGGCTGGTCTGGATAATATATGAAGAATCATCCAGTTTATTTTATTTGATATGGATACATTTGTTGTGGCTTCTTTATGTATTTTGGCCAATGAGTTGGAACTCCTATGAATGAGTGGACTGTTCATTAAATAGAGTGCCTGAGGAGCAATGGTGGAACTGTTCCGGTTTCCATTAATCATTGCAGGGTCAGGGAAATCAAAAGCGTTCTGTCCATCGTATCCAGAACTCCTCATCACTGGTAGATATACTGTTCTTTTATTGCTTTTAATGTGTTCTGATAGTTTACCACGATTTGCATACTTGTGCTTGGATGCAGTTAACATGGAATTTCCCATTTTTAAATCCATCAGATTAGCTTTGAAAAGAATTGAGTCTCTGAGAGCCTCTGATTCTAATCTGCGGATTTTCCATCTAGCGAACAACTGATTATCCGGATCTGCTTTTTTAAGGGAGTCATCCGTAAAAGCTGATTGCTGATAAGTTGCAGATTTCATGATTAATCTGTGCATTGATTTTATGGACCAATTTGAATGAATAAATTCCAGGGCAAGATAATCAAGCAGTTCCGGATGAGTTGGTTTTTCTCCCAATGTTCCATAATTGTCTGGAGTAGGAACGATGCCTCGACCGAAATGCCATCGCCATAGCCTATTGACAAGGACCCTCGCCGTTAGTGGATTTTTCTCAGAAGCGATCGATCGAGCGAATTCGAGTCGTCCACTCTGATCGTTGGGCATGGGGTGTTGAATTTGTCCTGCAATTGCTGGTGGGAGTCTCCTTGGGACCGTGTCTCCTAGGGTCTGGTAATCACCTCTGAGGTGAACACGGACGTCCTTGGTAGGATATTCGGTCACGGCTAATACTTCATAGGGAGGCGTTAAATCCTTTTTAAGTTTTGATACTTCATCCTGAAGTTTTTTCTTAGTATCCTCCTCAATTCCTTTAGTGGATATTTTCTTCTCTAGCTGAGTGATTTTATTTCGTCGTTCCTTATCTTCCTCAGTTGATAAATCATGGTGATGCAGTTGTGCTACAACACTGTACTTGTTGAGTGTTTTAGTGGACATAAAGATTCCAGCTAGTCCGTAATAGTCTTCTATGGAAATTGGATCAAATTTATGATCATGGCATCTTGCACATCCGAATGTCATTCCCATGAAAGCACGTCCGGTTGTATCAATTTGCTCATCCGCAATGTCCCGCCTCATTTTATCAGGATCATCACAGGCGAGCATCTTTGGACCAACGGACAAGAATCCTGCGGCTATTGTTTGTTCGCGTTGTTTGTCGGAGTCTTCTGCCGGCAATAAATCCCCAGCAATCTGTTCGACAATGAATTGATTGAAGGGTTTGTCCTGATTGAAGGAATTTATAACATAGTTCCTGTAACGGTAAGCTTCAGGATGTGCGATATTTTCATCCATTCCATTACTGTCAGAGTATCTGGCCACATCAAGCCAGTGCC
Source organism: Verrucomicrobiaceae bacterium (assembly GCA_004211885.1). GTDB lineage: Bacteria > Verrucomicrobiota > Verrucomicrobiia > Verrucomicrobiales > DEV007 > EC70. The sequence continues at coordinate 3,848 of SHBV01000055.1, read as the reverse complement.
TTCCCCAGCGTTCTCCATACATGGGGGAGGAAAGGAGCTCTTCGATGAGTTGACTCCAAGCGTTAGGATCCTTATTTTCTAAATAAGAATTTAATTGTTCAGTAGTTGGTGGAATTCCGAGTAGATCCAGATAGGCTCTCCTGACAAGTTTGCGAGGTTCGGCCTTTTCACTAGGTCCATGCCCAGCTCTTTCGATCCTATCTAATATAAAATTATCGATTGGATTAACGGGCCATTCTGCATTCTGAACATTAGGAGCTATTGGCTCCGAAGGAGCAATGAATGCCCAGAATTTTGCAGGTTTCTCCTCAGATGTTCCTAATAGGCTCACCGCAATGGAGAAAAGGATGATATGAACGAATAATTGCAAAACTAATCAATACCTTGCTTTCAATGAGTCGAACCGTCAAGAATGGTACGATAAACAATATTAAAAAAAATGCCTGAAGAAGATGATTATGGGTTGAGTCCAGAAAAGGAAGTCCGAACGATTGACCCTCCTCCTGTCAGTTATTTGCCTCCGGCACCGAAAAATTACAGTCCTAAGATTGGAATCATCGGCACAGGAGGGATCAGTGACTTTCACTTAAAGGCTTATAAGGTTTGCGGATGGGACGTTGTTGCGATGCATAACAGGACACGGTCGAAGGCGGAGGAAAAGAAGGACAAGTTCTTTCCTGAAGCTCAGGTCCATGATGATTATCGGGAAATATTAGCAAACGAAGATATTGATGTTGTTGATATAACGCCTCATCCGGATGATCGGATACCCATAGTCCGCGATGCTCTGGAATCCGGAAAGCATGTGCTCAGCCAGAAGCCATTTGTGCTTGATTTAGATGAGGGTGAGGAGCTCGTTTCTTTAGCTGACAAGAACGGAGTCAAATTGGCTGTCAATCAGAACGGTCGCTGGGCCCCACATTTCTCCTACATGAGGAACGCAATCATGGATGGAATAATAGGAAGGGTCGTTAGTGTTGATCTTTCACTTCAGTGGGATCAGACATGGATAACAGGTATAGAGGCATTTGAAAATATCCATCATCTGATACTTTATGATTTTGCTGTTCATTGGTTTGATATTTCAAATTGCTTCATGCGAGGTCAGGACCCTGTAGATGTTTACGCTTCTGCTGTTCGGTTCAATGAGCAAAAATTTACGCCTCCTGCCTTAGCGTCCGCAATCATTAATTATCCTGAGTCGCAGGTAAGAATGTCCTTCAATTCCCATACCCAATTGGGGGAGGAAGATGTTACCACAGTAGTGGGAACTAAAGGGACACTAAGGAGCCGCGGGCCGGGCCTCAATGAGCAACCACAAATGGAAATTTACACAGAAGAAGGAGAATGCGTTGTTCCACTTGAGGGATGTTGGTTTGAGAATGGATTTCAAGGGACAATGGGAGAGCTCTTATGCGCAATTGAGGGGGGGCATGAGCCCGATAACAGTGCACGCGATAATTTGCGTTCACTGGCCCTTTGCTTTGCTGGAGTTGAAAGTGCCGATACGGGTAAAGCGGTCAGGGTCGGAGATGCCCGGAAAATAAAACATTAAGATTCATGAGGAAAATAGGACCAGTTTTATATTTAGCGTTTTCATTACTCGTTCCTTTTGCCAGTGCGCTTGAGCCGATCCCTGACAAATTGGTTGTTCTCGGATTTGATGATTGTAATAAATCTGACCGTACTTTTGTGGCTGGCGTTCTTAAGGAGTATGGTTTTGGAGCCACTTTTTACGTGACTGAGGGCCTAGGGTTCTTAGGGAATAAAAGGCACTATGTGACTTGGAATGAGATTAAGGAGTTGCATGACATGGGTTTTGAAATCGGTAATCACACCAAGACTCATCCCAATGTAACGAGAATCTCGCGTGAAAAATTTTCTAAGGAATTAGAACACATTGAAGCGCGTTGTGCTCAATACAAAATCACGAAGCCAACGACATTCGCTTATCCTGGGTTCTCTAATGACCTCAAGTCAGTTCAGGTGCTTAAGGAAAAGGGTTATCATTTTTCCCGGCGCGGAGTCGGTCCGGAATTTAAAGATAGTGGATCAGGATCAAGGGGCCCCGTTTATGATCCGTCAGAAGACCATCCTTTACTCATCCCAACGACCGGATACGCTGGCCCAAAGTGGGGCATAGAAGATTTAAAGTGGGCAATTAGCAAGGCACGGAATGGAAAAATTGCAGTGATATGTTTTCATGGAGTTCCAGCACTGGATCATCCCTGGGTCAATTGTGACCAGGATCAATTCAGAGAGTACATGAAGTTCATGAAGGAAGAGGGTTGCGTTGTTATTTCGACTCGTGATCTCTCAAAGTATGTTGATTACAAAAAAGGTCCCACCGATCCTTATGGGCCAATAAAGAAGCGCACAAAAAAATGAATCCTAATTTCAATCGTTATGATGGGAGAGTCGCTATAGTTACCGGAGGAGCGGACGGGATCGGTAAAGCAATTTCAATTAGGCTGGCCACAGAAGGTGCTAAGGTCTGTCTTTTTGATAAGGACATAGAACTATTGGAAAGAACAGCCAAAGAGGTTCCCGGATCGAGCTTTTATCAAGTGGACATATCAGATGATTCAGCAGTGAGTGCAGCTTTTAATGAGGTCGTTAATACTGAGGATAAGGTTGATGTGGTTGTAAATTGCGCGGGAATTGTCGGACCGAATGCGAAAAAGATTAATGAGGTTGAAGTTGATGATTTTGATCGTGTCTACGCTGTTAATCTTCGAGGGTCATTTTCTGTGACCAAATATGCGCTGAGACACATGGAGAAACAAAATTACGGGAGAATATTACTTTTTGCTTCTATTGCAGGTAAGGAGGGGAATGCAGGAATGACTGCGTATTCAGCGACCAAGGCCGGAGTCCTTGGTCTTACAAAGAGCGCAGCTAAGGACTTTGCTGAAACAGGAATTACAATCAACACCATAGCTCCCGCCGTGATTCGTACAGCGATGGTTGGTGCTCTTGATCAGTGGCAAGTCGATTACATGACTGAAAAAATCCCAATGAAAAGATGCGGAACACTCGAAGAGGTCACGTCTCTTGCCTGTTGGATAGTTTCAGAAGAGGCGAGCTTTAATACGGGAGCTGTTTTTGATTTGAGTGGAGGCAGGGCCACTTACTAAACATGATTAACTGTCAGTGAACTGCTGATAAACTGCCAGTGTTTGTTCTGCCATTTTCCTGGCACTGAATAATTCAAAGGTGTTTTTTCGCCCTAATTCGCCTAGTTGATTTGCATGATCTTTATCCGTGAGCAAATGCACAATTTCTTTGGACAAAGATTTTGAATCTGCCGGATCATATAAGATTCCACCTCCGGTCTTTGCCAACATTTCAGGAAAGATTCCATGTTTAGGCTGGACCACAGGGATTCCGCATGCCTGAGCTTCTAGTACAGATAATCCCTTAGGTTCTTCATGAGTAGTTGGGAGGGAGAAAACATCAATTTTTCCTAGAAAATCTTTCTTTTTATCTAGGTCCGGCGATCCTATGTGCTCGAAGGAGTTGATAAGATCGGCTGATTTTAATTTGTTTATCTGTTGATTAAAAAAGTCCTGATCAGCTGGGCTCAACCACCCTCCGGCACATAACCTCGTATCTTTCATATTGTATTCTTTATGAATTTCAATGAATGAATCCACGATGTTATGGAATCCTTTTTCCGGAGCAATGCGGCCAAAGTATCCAATCGTTGGATCCTCAATTGGACAGCGGGTAAAGTCATTAAATTCATCAGTTTCTACTCCCAGATTGACCAGATGGAACTTTTCTTCAGGGACTTCCAGTAAATCGGACATTTTCTTTGCATAGAATTGGCTGAAAGTTATGAAGCC